>JBCCLX010000404.1:0-4132 GCA_039026635.1 Pseudomonadota bacterium | reverse complement strand
GTGGCCCTCGTCAAACCACAGTTCGAGGTCGGCCGCGCCGCCATCGGGCGTGGCGGGATCGTGCGGGATGCGGCGGCGCGAGAGGGCGCGGTCGAGGGGGTCGCGGCCTGGCTCTCAGGCCTCGGCTGGCAGGTCGAGGGCCGCTGCGAGAGCCCGGTCCCCGGGGGCGACGGCAATATTGAGTATCTGCTGACGGCCAGGGCACCGCCCGAAGCCGCAGCCGACAGCCCGCAGGCCTGAGTGGTCACCACCCCTCGCGATCTGGCCTTGCCGGCCGCCCCGTGCCACAGCACCGCGATGAGCGAGACAGTGCGCATTACGGGCCTTGGCGCCCAGGGCGATGGCATCGCAGCCCTGGCCCCCCCAAGCGGCGAGACCGAGGGCGGCAGCCTCTTCGTGCCCGGGACCCTGCCGGGTGAGACCGCCTCGATCCTCCGCACCGTGGCACCCGTGGCGGGATCGCAAGGCCGCGCTGCGAGCCCACCGCGCGCCACGCTTCTCGCCGTGCTCGACCTATCGCCCGCGCGCCAGGACCCGCCCTGCGCCTTCTTCGACCGCTGCGGTGGCTGCGTGGTCCAGCATGGCAGCGATGCCTTCGTCGCCGATTGGAAGCGCGATCTGGTGCGCATCGCACTGGAGGCGCGCCTCGGCCCGGCGGCTGCTGCCATCTCGCTGCGCGCGACCGCCACGGTCCCGGCCGAAAGCCGGCGCCGCCTCACCGTCACCGCCAGGCGCCTGCGCCAGGGCGTGGTGATCGGGTTTCACGGGCGCGCGGCGGCGACGATCCTGCCCGTCACGACCTGTGCGGTCGCCCGTCCGGCTCTCGTCGCCGCTTTGCCCCGCATCGAAGAACTGGCCGGCGCGCTCGCCAGCCGCAAGGGCGAGCTCAGGCTCACGCTCAGCGAATCCACCGCGGGGATCGACTGTGCGGTGACCGGCGCCAAACCGCTCTCGGGGGCGGAGACGGCGCTCTTGGCGGGAGTGGCGGCCCGCGGAGGCCTCGCGCGCCTCGCGCTCGACGGTGAGCCCGTCGTCACGATCCGCCCGCCGGTTCACGAGATCGGCGGCGTCTCGGTCCTGCCGCCGCCCGGGGCCTTCCTGCAGCCGACCGAGGCGGGGGCAGAGACGCTGACGGATTTGGTCCTCGAAGCGCTCTGCCTTGGGCCCCATCACGAGCGCGCCGTGCAGCATCCTGCCGCGCCGCGCCCCCTGGTTGCTGGCGCCCTCTCGGGCCCGGGCGCCCGGCGCATGCGGCGTCGCCGCCCCCTGATCGCCGATCTCTTCGCCGGGATCGGAACCTTCGCGCTCCCCCTCGGCGCCCATGCCGATCTCGAAGCCTATGAGCTCGAAGGCCCCGCCATCGCCGCGCTGGAGGCGGCCTGGAGAGGGGGCTCGGGGGAGGGCGGTCCACTCAAGGGCAGGCTCGAGGCCGCACGCCGCAATCTCTTCCACCGCCCGCTCGAGGGCGCCAGCCTCGATCGGCTCGACGGTGTCGTGATCGACCCGCCGCGGGCCGGCGCCCGTGCCCAGGCCGAGGCACTGGCGAAAAGCGGCGTGCCGCGCATCGCCTCGGTCAGCTGCAATCCGGCCACCTTCGCACGGGACGCGCGCATCCTGATCGACGGCGGTTACGTGCTCGACTGGGTCGCGCCGGTGGACCAATTCCGCTGGTCGGCACATGTGGAACTGATCGGCGCCTTCCGCCGCCCCGCCTGAAGCCCCCGCCTTCGCCTGGCCGATGCCCGCCCGGGTGACAGCCGCACCCAGAAGCAGGCCCCCATTCTGCGATCCTCGCTTGCGTGCCCCGGCCCATCGCCTAGGCTCAGGCGCAAAGAGACCAACCGACAGCTTTCATACGGGGCCCCGCCATGTTTCACGCCACCCGCCGCCGCGCCGCGGCCAGCCTCCTCGCCACCGGCCTCGCCCTGCTCGCGGGGCTCATGCCTGGCGCGGCGCTGGCCGATCTCTTCGACCGGATCCTCGCGCGCGGGGAGATCCGCATCGGCGTCGCGGAGTTCACGCCCTGGACGATCCGTCAGGACGACCGCCTCTTCGGCCATGAAATCGACATCGGCCGCAGGCTTGCCAATGACATGGGCGTCGAGCCGCGCTTCCGCCTCGTGCCCTTCGGCGAGATCATCGGCGCGCTGCAGACGGGCGAGATCGACATTATCGCCGCGGGCCTCGCGATCACGCCGAGCCGCGCGCTCGAGGTCACCTTCTCGCGCCCCTATTTCCGCTCCGGCATCGGGATCGCCACCAATACGGCGATGACCGAGGCGGCGAGCTCTCTCGACGATCTGAACGACCCGGCCTATTCCATCGCTTACGTGAGCGAGACCATGGCGGCGGATTTCGCCGAGGTGCTCTTTGGCCAGGCCGATCTGCGCCGCTTCGACCGTGCCGATGCCGCCGAGGCCGCGGTGCTGGAGGGCGAGGCTGCGGTCTATCTCGCCAGCCTGCCCGAGGCGCGGTTCCTGGCGCTGCGCAATCCCGACCGCGTGGACCTGCCGCTGCCCGACCCGCTCGTGGGCTCGGCCGCGGGGTTTGCCGTGGCCCATGGGGAGGAGCGGCTGCTGCGGTTCCTCGATGCCTGGGTGGTCGCGCGCACCTATGACAAATGGCTGACCGCTACCTACGACTTCTGGTTCCGCTCGATCGAATGGGCCGAGCGTCTGGACGGGGAGGGCGAAGATGCAACCGGCGAGGCGCCTGCGGTCGAGGGCGAGGGGACGACCGAATGAGCCCCGCTCTCTCTCAGGCCCCACGCCCGGGCGCAACCGCGGACGGCGCCCCTCCATGGCGCCTGCCGCTCACCTCGGCGCTCGTCCTCTCGCTCGCGGTTGCGCTACCGGCAGCGGGGCAGGACCCGGTCGTCAGCGCCCTCGGCGGGGCGCCGCCTGCCACGCCGGACTATGGCGAGGCTGTGCGTCGCGATGCGGCCGGCGGCACTTGGCGCCGGCTGCCCGGAGAGCAGAACGCCTGGCGCCTCGACAATCCAGAGCCCGTGCGCAAAGGCCGCCTCGAGCTTCAGGCCGACAGCCTCTCGCGCAGCCTCTACAGCGACCGCGGCGCCGGCATCGGCCGCGCAGGCGCCCTCACCAACCCACCGCGATAGACCCGCAGGAGCGCGGCTGCTAGTGAGTGATTTCAGAATTGACTGACATGTGCAGAGTTTCTGCAAACACAGAAGCGGTCTTAAACCACAACTCACCGGCCCTGAATACCCGGCCAAACCGAGGGTCGTCGTAACGAGGGCCGCGGGCTGGGTGAGAGGCTGCTGTCACCCAGGCGAAGGGCCGGCTCGCCGCCGCCGAGGCCGCCGCGGCCGAGAAGACGCCCGCCGACATCGAGATCGCCCGCCAGAGCCAGCGCGTAGAGCGGGAAACCGCGGCTGAGGCAGTCCTGCTCGACACCCGCGCCGAGCGGGCGCAGGATGGCGCGGAGAGCGGGGCGGCGGGTGCGCTCAACGTCGTCATCACGCTCGCCAACCGCGCGCCCCAAGCAGCTGGCGCGAAACCCGTGACCGAGAGGCCCTCCTTTTGCTGACCGAAGCCGCTCTTCTCAGCTTCATCGCCACCGTCTTCTCGATAATTGCAAGCGCCGCGTGATCGCCCTTCGCGTTGCTGCTTCACTATCCGGCGAATTTCCAAGGCATCAGGGCATCGATGTCGGTCTTCACTAGGCCGTCCAAGAGCCTACGTAGGGTCGCGGTGATGTAGGCCTCGGGATTGATGCCGTTGAGCTTCGCGGTGCCGATGAGGGAGGCGCAGCGCGCCCATGTCGTGGCGCCGTCGTCGTTGCCCGCGAAGAGCGCGTTCTTTCTCGTCAGCGGCACCGGGCGGATCGCGTTCTCGACGGGGTTGGTGTTCATCTCGATGCGGCCGTCCGCGAGGAACCGAGTGAGCCCGGTCCAGCGCTTCAGGGCGTACTTGATGTGCCGGGCGAGGTCCGAGCCCGATGGCAGACGCTCGAGCTGAGCCTCGAGGAAAGGAGCCCCGAGAGTAACCCCGAGCGGGAGGGCACAGGCGCGGAACCGGCCGCTTCCGACCGTTTGCCTGCTCATGAACAAGTCTATCGGGCGCTGCGGACACGGCTTTTGGAAGGCGCGCTCGAGCCTGGGGCCAGCCTG
>JBCCLX010000403.1:0-4134 GCA_039026635.1 Pseudomonadota bacterium | reverse complement strand
CTTCGTCACGCCCTCGACGAGATCGGCGATCTCCTCGCCGAAGAGCCGCTTGATCTCCTCGGCCGTGGCCGGCGTGTCTTCGATCGTGTCATGAAGAAGTGCGGTGACGATGGTGGCGTCGTCGAGGCGCAGCCCCGTCAGGATATCCGCCACCTGCACAGGATGCCCGAAATAGGGCTCCCCGCTCGCGCGCCGCTGATGGGCATGGCATTTGGCGCCGTAGACATAGGCACGGTTCAGGAGCGCCTCATCGGCGCCCGGGTTGTACTCCTTCACCCGCTCCACCAGCTCGAACTGCCGGATCACCGTTTGCCGTCCTCAGTTGCGACCGTCTCGGCCGAAAAGGTGGCGACGATTGGCGGGAGGGTCAAACGCGCCAAGCGGTCCGCTGCGGGCTTTGGGGCCAAAAGCGCACAAAAAAGGCCCGCCGCAGGGCGCGGCAGGCCCGTTTCATACTGTTTTGCGACGGTTCAGCTGCGGTCCTGTTCCGCCATTAGGGCGCGGAGCAGCTTCTCTTCGTCGAGGTCGTCCATGCCGCCGGGCTGTTCAGTGGCGCGCGCATCCGAGGTCGGCACGGCGCCAAAGCCCTGGCTCTCGCCCCCGCCCATTAGCAGGGCCATGTTGTCCTCTTCGGGCTCGTCCACCTCGATATGGCGCTGATAGCTCTCGATCGCCTCTTCCTGCAGCTCGTCCGGCACGACGCGCTTATCGGCGATCTCGCGCAGCGCGACGACCGGGTTCTTGTCGTTGTCCCGCTCCACAAGGATCTCAGCACCCGAGGAAATCGAGCGGGCACGATGGGCGGCGAGCATCACAAGGTCGAACCGGTTCTGAACCTTGTCGACGCAATCTTCGACGGTCACGCGAGCCATGGCGTTCCTTTCGAGTACAACGGCGCGGAAGGCGCCTCTATGGCGCAGGGCGCCGGTTAAGGCAAGGCCGGAGACGTATGATCAAGGCTTTAGTCTATCGGCACTAGGCCTTCGAGCGCCGTCTCGGGCAGACCCTCGGCCATCGCCGCAATGGTCTCGCCCCTGATCGGGTGGCGCCAGTCGGGCGCGATTTCGGCGAGCGGCACGAGCACGAAGCCCCGCTCATGCATGCGCGGATGGGGCAGCAGCAGCTCATCGGGCGCCAGCGTGCTCGCGGTCTGTGGATCGAGCGACATCCAGCGCGCCACCGTCATCCGATCGGGCAGGATCTGGTCGTCGATTGCCAGAAGATCGAGGTCGCAGACACGCGGCTCCCAGCGTGTTCGACGCTCCCGCCCCAGCGAGGCCTCCACCTCATGGAGCGTGGCCATCAAGGTCTCAGGTGTCTGCGCGCTATCCGCCGAGAGCATGGCCGCGCCGTTAACGAAATCCGGTCCTGAGCCCGCCGGGATGGCGGCACTGCGGTACCAGCGGCTGCGGCTCTGCACCGGCAGCCCCGCCCATTCGAGTGCATCCAGTGCGGCGTCCAACATTGATGCAGGTGTACGCCCCTCTGACGCAAGATTTGCACCAAGGGCGACCAGTACTCGATACATTATTTCGCTACCCATGTGATATTGTGCATACTTCGTCCCAACTTGGATGATTATGACCGTTTTTTGCATGATCCCTAGCGTCAACCATAGACACCGCACGGGGTTTGGTGCAGTCACTACGCCACCACGCCGCAGGCAATCTAGCCGCCTGCATGCTAAAGAGAGATCTGATGTTCTATCGTGACGAGAGGCTTGCCCTCTTCATTGACGGCTCGAATCTGTATGCTGCGACCAAGGCACTCGGCTTTGACATAGACTACAAACTCCTTCGTTCGGAGTTTATGCGTCGCGGAAAAATGGTGCGGGCCTTCTACTACACCGCCCTGATCGAGAATGAGGAGTACTCCCCGATCCGGCCTCTGGTGGATTGGCTCGACTACAACGGCTTCACGCTGGTCACCAAGCCCGCCAAGGAGTTCACCGACAGCACCGGTCGGCGTAAAGTGAAGGGGAACATGGACATCGAACTCGCGATCGACGCGATGGAGATGGCCAATCATGTGGAGCACATCGTGCTCTTCTCCGGCGATGGCGATTTCCGTCCGCTGGTGGAAGCCCTGCAGCGCAAAGGCGTTCGCGTCTCCGTGGTCTCGACGATCCGTTCCTCGCCCCCGATGATCGCCGACGATCTGCGCCGCCAGGCGGACAACTTCATTGAGCTCGAAGAGCTGAAGGAAGTGATCGGCCGCCCGCCGCGGGAGGATCGCCAGCCGGCTCAGCGGCCGGTTGCCGAGCCGAACGGGCACGACTAGGGCCTCGTGGCCCTAGGCAAGGGCGCTGCCGTCGCGGCGGCGTCGGCGGAAGCCCCGCGCGACTGCCCCCTCTGTCCTCGCCTTGTCGCATATCGCCAGGACAATGCCCTGGCAGAGCCAGAATGGTTCAACGGCGCGGTGGCGAGCTGGGGTGATCCTCAGGCACGGCTCCTGATTGTCGGGCTCGCGCCTGGGCGCACGGGCGCCAATCGCACCGGCCGCCCCTTCACTGGCGACTATGCGGGCGATCTGCTCTACGCCACGCTCCTAAAGTTTGGCTTCGCGACGGGCAGCTACGGGCGTAGCGCGGAGGATGGACTGCGCTTGACAGGCGCACTCATCACCAATGCTGTGCGCTGCGCGCCGCCCGCCAACAAGCCAACGGGACCCGAGATCAACGCCTGCCGACCGTTCCTTGCCGCCCGGATCGCAGCGCTGTCCGGGCTCGCGGCCATCGTCACCCTCGGCCGCATCGCCCATGAGAGCACCGTGCGCGCCCTCGGCGAGCCACTGCGCGCCCATCCCTTCGGCCATGGCGTCCAAAGCCGGATCGACGGCCCTGCCGGCCCGATGACCCTGGCGCCCAGCTACCACTGCTCCCGCTACAACACGAACACCGGTCGATTGACGCCCGCGATGTTCGAAGCGGTCTTCGCGGCCCTACCCCAGCCTGATTGACGAATCCGATAGGCCGACCCATCAGGGCGGCATCTTGATACCGCCGGCGCCACAGCGTGAGGGCGGGAAATGATTTGACGCGTCGATCGAGCCGAGCTCTGCGCGGCAGGCGATCCGGGAGACAGCTATGGACCCCACAGAAACCAGCGCCACAGAGGCCGACCTTTCCCCGCCCTGGGGTCTTGTCGTGTTCAACGACGACGTTAGCCCGATGGAAGGCGTCCAAGGTCTCTTCAAAGACGTGCTCGACCTCGATCGTTCTCAAGCCATGAAGCTCATGCTGCGGATCCACAACAAAGGATACGCCGTGATCGCGCAGGGCAATGAGGGAGCCATCGACACACTATCAGCGCGGCTCGACGCGCTATGCACGGAACGCGCGCCCCATCTTCAATATCGCAAAGTCGCAGAACCAAAGGCGGTTGCCGACAGTGACGCGCCGCAGCGGGCCGAGGTCAAAAGCGGGTGGCGGACGGCCCTCTTGGGCTGGCTCGCCATCCTCGCCATTGCGGCCATCGTGGTCTGGCTCAACGACCCATAGGGCACGCCGACGCCCGCATCCCAAGTAGCGAGCGCTCTCAGGCCTGCTCCAGGAGCCGCCGCGCGATCACCTGTGCCTGGATCTCCGCTGCACCCTCGAAGATGTTGAGGATGCGGGCATCGCAGAGGATCCGGCTGACCGGGTATTCGAGCGCAAAGCCGTTGCCGCCATGGATCTGCAGCGCGTTGTCGGCTGCCGCCCAGGCGACGCGCGCGGCCAGGAGCTTCGCCATGCCCGCTTCCAGATCGCAGCGGCGGTCAGCGTCTTTCTCGCGCGCCGAGAAGTAGGTGAGCTGGCGCGCGACCATGATCTCGGCTGCCATAACGGCAAGCTTCGCGCCTACACGCCCAAAGCCCAGGATCGGCTGTCCGAAGGCCTCTCGCTCCTGCGCATAGCGCAACCCAACGTCAAGGGCGTTCTGTGCGACGCCCACTGCCCGCGCCGCTGTCTGGATCCGCGCGCTCTCGAAGGTCTGCATCAGCTGCTTGAAGCCCTGGCCCTCGACCCCGCCTAGCAGCGCGTCGCCCGCCACACGGTGCCCGTCGAGCGCCAGCGTGTACTCCTTCATGCCGCGATAGCCGAGCACCTCGATCTCGCCACCCGCCAACGTCGCATCCGGGAAGGGCTCCGCACAG
>JBCCLX010000402.1:0-4136 GCA_039026635.1 Pseudomonadota bacterium | reverse complement strand
TGCGTTGGGCGCAACTATGCCGCGCATGCGCGCGAGATGGGGCATGACCCCGATCGCGAGCCGCCATTCTTCTTTCAGAAGAACCCGGACGATCTGAACGAAAGCGGCGTGTTTCCCTATCCAACGGGCTCGTCGGATGTGCATTTCGAGATCGAGCTTGTGGCCGCCCTCGGGCCCAGTCTTGCGGCGCATGAGGGACCGATCGCGGCGGAGGCTGCGCTCGGCCATGTCTGGGGCTATGGCGTGGGCCTCGACATGACGCGGCGCGACCTGCAGGGCGTTGCGAAGAAAGCGGGGCGGCCTTGGGAGATCGGCAAGGCCTTTGCGGCCTCCGCGCCGATTTCGGCCCTCGCCCCGGCCTTCGAGACGGGCCATCCCGAGCGGGGTGCGATCACGCTCGATGTCAACGGGAGCCGGCGCCAGGATGGGGATCTCTCAGAACAGATCTGGAGCCTGCCGGAGATCATCGAGCATCTCTCGGCACTCTTTACGCTCGCGCCCGGCGATCTGATCTTTACCGGCACGCCGGCGGGTGTCGGCCCTGTCTCGCGTGGCGATCGCTTGTTCGGGGCGGTCGAAGGCGTCGGCGAGCTGTCGGTCGAGGTCGTCTGATCGCGCCTCAGCCTGCTCAGAGCCCGAGGCCGCGCGCCGCGATATTGGCGCCAGCGATGAAGAGACCCGCCAGGACCACGCGGCGAAACAGCGCTTGGGGCACGCGAGCGCCGATCAGGTTGCCGAGCGCCATGCCCGCAAAGCCCGGCAGAATGCAGGCGAGCGTCATCAGGGCGAGGGCCGCATCGATCCGGCCGAGGGCCGCGAAGCTGCCGGTCAACAGAAGGCCCGTGAGCAGGAAGAAGAGGCCGAGGGCGCCGAGCATCACCTCCCGCTCCACTGCGCGGCCCACGAGATAGAGCACGAAGAAGGGCCCGTTGATCGTCGTCAGCCCCCCGACGACACCTGCGGCCACGCCGGTCACGGCGGCGGCAGGCTTCTCCCAGGATGCGGGGATCACCAGCCGTGGATTGAGCGCCTGAAAGAGCGTGAAGACCATCACGAAGATCCCGAGCGCGAGGGTGAGCGAGCCGCCGTCGATCCCGCTGGCGAAAAGCACGCCGAGCGGGAGGGCGATGGAGAGCGTCAGGATCAAAGGCCAGAAGCGGCGCAGCGCCTCACCCGCCCGGCCCGACTGGTACAACTGCCAGACATTGAGAACCGGGATGATCATCGAATTGATCGCGAAGGCGACCTCGATCTCGACGATCAGCGGCAACAGCGAGACGGTGACGAGCGGCAGGCCGAAGCCGAGCCCGCCTTTGACGAGGCCGCCGAGGAAGAAGACCGCGAGGACACCTGCAGCTGTCGGCGCCGTCATGCCCAGCGCCTCGATCATCCAGCGAGACCTCTAAAGGCCCGCGGCGATGAGGGGGATCGGGTCTGAGCCACGCGAAAAGCTCCGTCTCGGGGGCAGGCGCGGCAGCGGGTTACTCGGCCGCGTGGCTCTCTTCTGCCTCGCCGCCCTCGATTGCAAGCGGGGCCAGCAGCACCTCCGTCTGTTCGCGCGCCGCGAGGGTGGCAAGCGCGGGGGGCAGGGCCTGGTCGGTGGCGATCATCTCGAAGGCGTCGAGACCTGCGACACGCACCGGGGCGCTGCGCGCGAATTTCGTTGCGTCGGCGACCAAGATGCGCCGGCGTGCGCAGGCGAGCATCGCGCGGGTGACGACGGCCTCTGCCAGGTCGAAATCGAGAAGCGCGCCGTCACCGTCGATCGCAGAGATGCCGACGATCGCGATATCGAGCCGAAAGCGCGCAATGGCTTCGGCCGCCACCTCGCCTACCAGCCCGCCATCCGACGGCCGCAACTGGCCGCCTGTGACGATGATCTGAGCCTCGGGGCTGTCGGCAAGGATCTGGGCGACGTTGAAGTTGTTGGTGACGACCATGAGCGCGCGACGCCCGGCGAGGGCGCGGGCGACGGCCTCGACCGTGGTGCCGATGCCGAGAAAAATCGAGGCGCCCTGGGGGATCGTCTGGGCAACCGCCTCGGCGATGGCAGCCTTCGCCTCCCGGGCAAGGCCGCGGCGGGTCTCGTAGTAGATGTTGGCGATCCCGCTCTCGAGCACTGCGCCGCCATGGATGCGCGCGAGCAGATGCGCATCGCAGAGCTCACCAAGGTCGCGCCGGATGGTTTGGGGACTGACCGCGAAGGCTGTGGCCAGCGTTTCGACCGCCACATGCCCCTCCGCCCTGGCCCGTTTCAGGATCTCGCGTTGCCTTAAGGAAAGCGCCATGCGCGATTTCTTTCGTTTCTGTACAGCGACACTGAGGCGCCATTTGCTGTCGATCCCACCTTGTCGGAGGGTTTTGCCAGATTTAGGGCATTGAATGCAAACCCCTTTTGTGTTGCCTGCATGACCTGGAGGATCAGTGGGTTACAAGCGCTTAAACAGCACTTCGCGCGAAATCGATCATCTTGCGAAAAAAAGCGAAAGGCGTAGGGTGCCGGCAAGAAAAGGGGAGGCGGCTATGGCGGCGGAAAAGATCTACGATATCGCGATCATCGGTGGGGGCGTGAACGGCTGTGGGATCGCCCGGGATGCGGCCGGTCGCGGCTTGAGCGTCTACCTCTGTGAGAAGGGCGATATCGGGGGGGCGACCTCATCCTGGTCGACCAAGCTCTTTCACGGCGGGCTGCGCTATCTCGAATACTATGAGTTCCGGCTGGTGCGCGAGGCGTTGATCGAGCGGGAACTCCTGATCAAGGCGATGCCGCATATCGCCTGGCCGCTGCGCTTCGTGCTGCCTCATCACAAGGGGTTGCGGCCGTGGTGGCTGCTGCGCCTTGGCCTTTTCCTCTACGACAATCTGGGCGGTCGCCGGATCTTGCCGGGCACGAAATCGGTGGATCTGGAAAACGGACCCCTGGGCGCGCCCCTCAAGCCCTTTCTGAAGACGGGGTTCGAGTACTCCGATGGCTGGGTGCAGGATAGCCGGCTCGTGGTTCTGAACGCGTGCGACGCGGAGAAGCGTGGCGCTGTGATCCGGCCGCGCACGCGCTGTGTGAAGGCGGAGCGGGCCGATGGGCTCTGGCAGGTCACAACCGAGGACGGCGAGACTGGGGAGACAGCCCGCGTGCAGGCGCGAGCGCTCGTGAACGCCGGCGGTCCCTGGGTGGCGGAGATCCTCAACAATGCCGTCGGGTTGAACACACCGGACAAGATCCGGCTGGTGCGCGGCAGCCATATCGTGACCCGAAAACTCTATGAGCATGACCGGGCCTATATCTTTCAGAACGCCGACAACCGGATCATCTTCACGATCCCCTTCGAGGACGATTTTACCTTGGTTGGGACGACGGATCGGGACCATGCGGAGGGCGCCGATCAGGTCGCGATCGCCGATGACGAGCGGGATTATCTGTTGTCGGCCGCTTCCGCGTACTTCGAGAAACCGCTCAGCGCTGAGGACATCGTCTGGACCTATTCGGGGGTCCGGCCGCTCTATGACGATGGGGCGAGCTCGGCGACGGCGGCGACCCGGGACTATGTCTTGAAGCTGGAGGATCGGGGCGATGAGCCGCCGCTGCTCAACATTTTCGGCGGCAAGATCACGACCTATCGCCGCTTGGCCGAGGCGGCGCTCGCCAAGTTGGCCTTCTATTTCCCGAACGCAGGGCCTGCCTGGACGGCCGGCGTTGCGCTTCCTGGCGGCGATTTCGAGCACGATGGCCAGCCAAAGCTGATCGCTGCGATCCGCGCCGCGCATCCCTTTGTGGAGGAGGCTTTTGCTCGTCGTCTCGTCCGCACCTATGGCACGGCCTGGCGCGACATCTTGGGCGCAGCGCAGCGGTTGGAGGATTTCGGGCAGCACTTTGGGCATGACCTCTATGAGGCGGAGGTGCGCTACCTGATGGCGGCCGAATATGCGCGGGAGGCCGAGGATGTGATCTGGCGGCGCACCAAGCTGGGCCTGCGCCTCGACCCTGCGGCGGTGACGGCGCTTGCCAGCTTTATGGCGGCCGAGCATGCGGCCGCCCGCGTGGGAGCGGCACGGGCTGCCGAATAGGTCCCGACCGGCCGCAGCAGCGGATGTGCCGGGAGGGGATGTGATGCGCCCCGGCCTCGGGCCGTGCCCACCAC
>JBCCLX010000401.1:0-4157 GCA_039026635.1 Pseudomonadota bacterium | reverse complement strand
GTTTGGCGGTCCCGGGTCAAGCCCGGGACGAGGCTGCCAATGTCGCGCTCGACATCATGATCCCGCGGTGCTGCGCCGGCCGGCCCTCACGGCTCGTTGGGACGGCGGCGGGGGTGGGCGGGTAGAAGCTGACGTCCCGACGAGCCGTGAGGGCCGGCCGGAGCACCACCACGGGATCATGATGTCGAGCGCGACATTGGCAGCCTCGTCCCGGGCTTGACCCGGGACCGCCAAACCGCGACGCAGGCAGGCAAGCACGGTCGAAGAAGGAGCGCGTCATGAGCCGGATCGTCTATGTCAACGGCGACTATGTGCCGGAGGAAGAGGCCAAGATCTCGGTCTTCGACCGCGGGTTCTTGATGGCCGATGGCGTCTATGAGGTGACCTCGGTGCTGGAGGGCAAGCTCTGCGATTACGAGGGCCATCGGGTGCGGCTCCATCGCTCGCTCACCGAGCTCAAAATGGATCCGCCGGTGAGCGACGATGCGCTCCTGGAGATCCATCGTGAGCTCGTGCGGCGCAACGATCTGCAGGAGGGGGTCGTCTACCTGCAGGTCACGCGCGGGGCTGCGGATCGCGATTTCGCCTGGCCCAAGGAAGCCAAGCCAGGCCTCGTGCTCTTTACCCAAGAGAAGGCGCTCGAAGAGGCGAAGAGCGCCGAGACGGGCATCCGCGTCGTCTCCCAGCCCGATCTGCGCTGGGGTAGGCGGGACATCAAGACGGTGCAGCTGCTCTATCCGAGCTTTGCCAAGATGGCGGCGAAGGAGCAGGGGGCCGATGATGCCTGGATGGTCGCCGACGATGGCTTCGTGACCGAGGGCACCTCGAACAACGCCTATATCGTCAAGGACGGGCAGATCATCACGCGCCATTTGGGCAATGAGATCCTGCATGGCATCACGCGCGCGGCCGTGCTCGAGCTGGCGCGGGAGGCGCAGATGAAGGTGGAGGAGCGGCCCTTCACGATCGCCGAGGCGCAGGAGGCGGATGAGGCCTTCATCACTGCGGCCAGCACTTTTGTCTGTCCGGTCGTCGAGATCGACGGCGCCCCGGTCGGTGCTGGCGAGCCGGGACCGGTCGCGAAACGGCTGCGCGAGATCTATCTGGCCGCGGCGCGGGCCAAGGCGATCTGATCGACGCCGGAACAGCGCTCCGAAAGGAGAGACGCGCTGGCCTTTCGGCCAGCGCGTTTTTTTGTGCTGAATTGGCCGCCGGGCTCCTCTTACTCTGCGGCTTGCGGCATGTTCGTGGCCTTGGCGAGGGCCTGGTCGAGATCGGCGATCAGGTCGTCTGCGTCCTCGATGCCGATCGAGAGGCGGATGACGTTGTCCGCAGCCCCCGCAGCCGCGCGCTGCTCCGAGCTGAGCTGGCGGTGCGTGGTGCTGGCCGAGTGGATGATCAGGCTGCGCGCATCGCCCAGATTGGCCACATGGCTGAAGATCTCGACGTTGTTCACCACGCTCATGCAGGCGTCATAGCCGCCCTTGATCGCCACGGTGAAGAGGGCGCCCGCACCGCGGGGGCAGATCTTCTTGATGCGGCGGTAGGAGGGTGAGCTCTTGAGGCCTGCATAAGTGACCGCCTCGACGCGCGGGTCGTTCTCCAACCACTCGGCGATCTTCTTGGCGTTGGCCACATGGCGCTCCATGCGCAGCGACAGCGTCTCGATGCCGAGGAGCGTGATGAAGGCGTTCTGCGGGCTCTGACACATGCCGAGATCGCGCAGGCCCACGGCGTGGCTGTGCAGCGTGAAGGCGAGGGGGCCGAAGGTCTCGTGGAACTTGAGGCCGTGGTAAGCCGGCTCCGGCTCGGCGAGGCTCGGGAATTTACCGGCCGCCGTCCAGTCGAACTTGCCGCTGTCGACCACGACGCCGCCCATGCAGGTGCCGTTGCCGCTCAGGAACTTGGTGGTCGAATGGGTGACGAGCGTCGCGCCATGCTCGATGGGATTGCAGAGGTAGGGCGTCGCCGAGGTGTTATCGACGATCAGCGGAATGCCCTTCTTGTCCGCGATGGCCGCGATCTTGGGCAGGTCGGCGATATGGCCGCCCGGGTTGGCGATGGACTCGCAGAAGATCGCCTTGGTGCGCTTGGTGCAGGCTTTGGAGATCTCGCCCGGCTTGTCGATGTCCACGAACTTGGCTTCCCAGCCGAAGCGCTTGATCGACTGGCTGAGCTGGGTGACCGAGCCGCCATAGAGCCGGTTGGAGACCACCACATTGTCGCCCGGGCCCATCAGGGGGAAGAGCGCCATGATCTGGGCTGCATGGCCCGAGGAGCAGGCAGTGGCGCCGACGCCAGTCTCGAGGGCGGCGATGCGCTCCTGCAGCGCCGCGACCGTGGGGTTGGTCAGGCGGGAGTAGATGAAGCCCACTTCCTGAAGGTTGAAGAGGGCGGCGGCGTGGTCGGCGTCGCGAAAGGCAAAGGCGGTGGTTTGATAGATCGGCGTCTGACGCGCACCGGTTGCCGGATCGGGGCGGGCGCCGGCGTGGATCTGCAGCGTGTCGAAGCCGTGGGTCTTTTCGGCCATGTTTTCTCTCCCGAGGTTGTTTTGCGGCGCAGACGCTACGGCCCCGCGCTCGGCTTGTCAGGAGCCAATCGTCACTCTCTCGCGCTGCTGTCTGTCATCCCAGGCGGCCAGAAGGGCGCGATCGATCTTGATGAAGGGCTCGGCCAGACGTTCCAGGATTGCGCGGTCGGGCAGGGGGGCGAGCGCCTCGCCCCGGTGCTCCCGCGCGGCCGTGACGTTCCGCCGTGCGATGGTCTCCGGGGCGGGTAGGTCGAGCCGGCCGAGAAGGCGGCGGAAATCGGCTTCGAAGCTCTCCTGGTGACCGACAATAGCGAAGCTGCTGAGCGTCTCCAGCGCGGCGTCCAACCAGTCCGCCCGGGGCAGTGGGAGGGCAGCGTCATGTTCAGCGGCGATGGCGAGCTGGCGGGCCTGCACATTGTCAAAGAGTGTCAGGACCAGCGGATGATCGGTGGCAAGGGCGTCCTCAAGCCTTTGGAACGGCAGGCGCCGGCGAGGATCGGCCATGCTTTGGCGGAAGCGCCAGGCGCTGATCAAACGGTCTAGGGGATCGCGCAGAAAGGTCACGCGCAGGCCCGGGCCGAGACCACGGAGGGTGCGCGCCCCAAAATGCCCGCCGATGAACCGGGCCTTGGCGGCGAGTGCCAGGAGTGTGGGCGAGGCCTCGTCGGTCAGCGTCACGGCCTGACCATGCCAGGACGAGCCGAGGCGCGCCTTGAAATAGGCGTTCACCGTGGTGCCAGCGGTCTTGGGGATATGGAGGAAGAGGACGCGTTGCGGGCAGAGCGCCGCGGCGCGTCGGGCGCCGAGCTTCTGGTTGATCCGCGCCAGGCGGCTGCGGATCGGGCCCATGGTGTGTCAGGCGCCAGGGACGGCGTCGAAGGCCGCGCGGTTCGGCCAGACGGAATGGGAGCAGTAGAGGACGTGATTGTCCTGCGCGGGGCCGCGCAGCAGATGAAAACCGACAAAGCCCGGCACGCTGTCCAGATGCGATTTGCGCCCCTGCCAGATCGCGTCGAACGCCGTCTCTCGGCCGGGGTGGATGCGACAGCGGTTCATGGCGACGACCATGGGCGAGCCCTCAGCGCAGCTTGGAGGAGACGATCCCAGAGTTGAACCCGCCCCAGCTGAGCTCCCCCCAGAGCCGCTGGTACTCGATCTTGGGGCAGCGATCCATGACGACGGCTAGTCCCCGGGCGCGGGCGCGCTCGGCCGCGGCTTCGTCGATCACGCCGATCTGGAGCCAGAGCGTCTCGAGCCCGCGGGGCAGGAGCGCCTCGATCGCCTCGTCGACCACGGCGCCCGCCTCTTCGGACCGGCGGAAGATGTCGACCATCTGCACGGGGCCGACCTCATCCGGGATGGCTGCCAGGCTCTCGATGACCGTCTCGCCAAAGGCGGTCTGGCCTGCATAGCGGGGGTTCACCGGGATCACCTTGAAGCCCTTCAGCGCCAGGTAGCGGGCGACGTAGAAGGAGGGGCGCACCTCGTTCAGCGAAACGCCGACTGCCGCGATCGTCTTGGTGCGCGTCAGAATCGCGCGGGTCTCCGCATGGCTTGGCTGCCAGAAGGGTCGCTGATCGCTCATGCGTTGACAAATCTCGTAACCGGATCTGGATTGACGCGATCC
>JBCCLX010000400.1:0-4211 GCA_039026635.1 Pseudomonadota bacterium | reverse complement strand
TTGACGATGACCACATCGATCTCGGCCGCAGCAAAGCGGCCCGTCAGCGCCTCGACCTTACCAGGGCCGAGAAGCGTCGACGGGTTCGGCTTCGGCACCGGCGCCACATCGGCGTCCACGATCTCAAGCTGGATCGCGCCTGCCAGCGACACCGCCTCGGACAAAGCAGCATCGGGATCCGGTGCGCCGGGCTCGCGCAGGTCGAGATGCAGAACGAAAGCGCGCGTCAAAAAGCCGCCCCGCAGACGGTGTGCATCGCAGCGAGAAGTCTCACTCGCCCTGATCCTGCTCGAAGAGACTGAACGGTTGGCCCGGCATCACGGTCGAAATCGCATGCTTGTAGACGAGCTGGCTTTGACCATCGCGGCGTAGCAACACACAAAAATTATCGAACCAGGTGATCACACCCTGGAGTTTCACACCGTTGACCAGAAATACCGTGACCGGGATCTTCTGCTTCCGGATATGATTGAGAAAAACGTCCTGTAAGTTCTGTTTGTTTTCGTTGGCCATTGGGTGCCTGTCTGTTCTTGTTGATGGTGAGCCCGGCTGACGTCGAGTCACACTCAGGAATGTGGCGCGCGGCCCTGCTCCTTTCCACCCCTTTTTCGCTGGGGCAGCAAAGACAGCAAAGCGTCGCGGCGGAAAAGCGCCACGACGGCAAGGGTTTCCATGCGCCCAAGCACCATGCCGAGGACGAGCCAGACGCGCTGAGGGCCGTCGAGGAGCGCGTAGCTTTCATGGCCGGGCGCGACCATGCCGAAGACGGGACCGGTGTTGGAGATCGCGGAGATGGCGGCGACGAGCGCCGGCTCGAACGCAAGGCCGGAGACGGCGAGGCCGAGGACGACGACGCAGACCGCCCCTGCGAAGAGCATGATGAAGGCCCAGCCGAGGAAGGCCCCCTCCCCCACCACGCCGCGCATCCCCGCGCTCACGCCTGTGCCGGAGCCACCGACGACGTTCGGCTGCGCAAGCCTGTCGATCTCACGCAGCCCATGGCGGATCAGCGCGGCCGCCCGGATCAGCTTGATGCCCCCCGCGGTCGTGGCTGCACCGCCGCCGATGGCCGCGAGCGCGAGGAGCATAAGCGTGGGGTTCGACAGGCCTGCCCAGGCCCGCGCACTCTCCCAGGATGCCGCTTCATAGCCCGTGGTGGTGAGAAAGCTCAGGGTCGTGAAGGCGATGCCCCAGAAGGCCTCGATGGCGTCGATCCCACTCTCGCCACCAACCTGAGAGAGCGCGCCGAGCCAATGGCGAAGGAAGAGCGCGAGCGTTGCGGCGGCCACGATCAACGCCAGAAGCCGCAGCTCGGGGTCGCGGGAGAGGCGGACGGTGCGGCCAACAGGGCTCGCGTTGCCATAGAGCCGTGCCGTGGCCGCCAGGACGAGGAAGACCGTGGCCAACATCTCGACGCCGACATTGGGAAAAGCGGGCGCACCTGGCGCACCGGCCGAGATCCCCGAGGTCGACACCGTGCCGAGGACATGGACCGCAAGGTCCAGATCGAGCTCCGCGAGCGCGCCTGAGAGCAGGAAGAACGCAAGCGTGAGCGATGCATAAACCGGCAGGATCGCTCGGATCGCGCGGCGCAGGCGCTCGTCGATCCCGGGCGTGCGCGCAGTCAGCTCAGCGAGACGCACCGGACCGGCGGCCGCGTCGTTATCGTCGCCGGAATGCGTGCGAACTTCGAAACCGCCGAGCCGGCGCGGCGCCAGGATGGCATAGGCCGCGAGCAGGGTGACGAGCCCTCCGAGCCAGGCAACGATCCCGCGCCAGAGATGGACCGGATCCGGCACTCGGGCGGGATCGAGATAGATGGTGCTGCCGGTCGTCGTGAAGGCCGCCACCATCTCGAACCAGGCGCCGAGCCAACCGATGGAGGGCGTGAGCAGCACCAGCGGGATCGCCGCGAAGACCGGGATGGCCAGCCAGCCTGCGAGGAGTGTCGCAAGCTCCATCTGCGGCCCCACCGAGGCCGCCCTGCCCTGCAGCGCGACACCGAGGATGCCGGCGGCGAAGGCGGTGAAGAGGCCGGCGTAGAGGAAGGCGCGCGCCGAACGTTCATCCCCCTGCACCATGGCAAGAACCAAGGGGACGAGCATCGCCACTGCCAGGACCCCGAGCGCCGGTGCAAAGAGCTGTCCCCGCTCCTCGCGCAACCGCCCACGGCGGCGCGGCGGTGCCACCCGGCGGGCGCGTCTGCCCAGGCGGTTATCGGGGCTAGGTTGGAGCGCCACTAGAAGAAATCGAGGCTGACGCGGAACATCTGTTCCACCTTCTGCACCATGCCGCGCAGCGCGAAGAGCACCATCACATCCCCGACCCCGATGACGAGATCGCCATGGGGCATCTGCAGCCCCTTGGCACTGCGGACCGCGCCCACGATGGCGCCCTTGGGCAGATCGATCTCGCGCAACCGCTTGCCGGCGAGCGCCGAGGTCGACATCACCTGCGCCTCGATCACCTCCCCCTCGCCACTGCCGATGGAGTAGACCGCCCGGATCTTGCCCCGGCGCACATGGCGCAGGATGGAGCTGACGGTGGCCGCCCGCGGATCGATCAGCGCATCGACGCTCAGCGGCTCGGCCAGTCTCTCAAAGGTGGGATCCTTGGCAAGGGCGATGGAGATCAGTGGGTTGATCTGCTCGGCAAGCGCGCAGGAGAGGAGGTTGGTGCGGTCATCGTCCGTCAGTGCCACGATGGCATCCGCCTCATCGATCCCGGCCTCGGTCAGAACACTCGCGTCGAGCGCATCGCCGTTCAGCACCACGGTGCGCGACAGGCTATCGGCGGCCCGCTCAGCACGCGGACGGTCCCGCTCGACCATGGTCACGCGGTGGTTCTGGCGCCGCTCGATCTCGCGCGCGACACGCAGGCCGACATTGCCGGCACCGACCACGACGATGCGGCTGGCCACGCGATTGTTCTTGCCGAAGATGCCAAAGGCGCGCTGCAGATCGTCCTGCGCCACGACGAAATAGACCTCGTCATCTGCGTAGAGCTGGTCCTCGGGCGAGGCGACGAAGAGCCGCCCATCACGCCGGATCGCCACAACGATGGCGCGCAGCGTGGAGAAGAGTTCGGACAGCTGGCGCAGCGGCGTATTAATCACCGGGCAATCCGCGTCGAGCTTGACGCCCAAGAAATGCACGAGCCCGTCGAGGAAGGGTTCGATGTCGAAGGCCGCCGTGGCCTGCAGGCGGCGCAGCGTCACCCGCGCCACCTCGCCCTCGGGGCTGATGATGACGTCGATGGGAAGGTGGTCGCGGCGGAAGAGATCGGACCATTCGGCCTCAAGGTAGCTCTCCGTACGGATGCGCGCGATCTTGGTAGGCACTTCGAAGACGGAATGCGCCACCTGACAGGCGACCATATTGACCTCATCCATCGAGGTCGCCGCGATCAGCATGTCGCAATCATTCGTGCCAGCGCGCGCCAAGACATCGGGATGCGACGCGAAGCCGATGACGCCCGAAACGTCGTACATATCTGTCAGCCGGCGCACGAGGGCGCCGTTGTTGTCGATCACCGTGACGGCATTGCCCTCGTCGGCGAGATGCCGTGCGATCTGCGAGCCCACTTGGCCCGCGCCGCAGACGACGACTTGCATGGAGGCTCCTCAGCCTGCTGAAGCAGTCTCGACAGTGGGCCCAGGCGCGGGGCCGGTCAATCCGCAAGACGCGATGGACGATGGCAGAAATGGGCCCGAAACGGGGTGGAGGAGGGGGGCAGAAACGGTTCCGGAAACGGTGCGGGGGACGGGGCGCCCCTGCCCCGTCCCCCGCTGCTCGTCCCCCCGTCATCGCGGCTGCGCGCCCTTTCGCGCCGCGACCCGGCCTCAGTATCTCAGTGCAGTTTGAGCTGTGGGCTTCGATAGGCCCAGGCGATGGGGCCAGTGGCATCCGTGGGCCAAACCGGCGCGTCGGCGACCGGGGTGATCTGAGCGTCGCGATAGGGCACGGTCGCGCGGGCCTCCCGAGCGTTGCGCGCCCGGATATACCCCCCACCAAGCTCGCGCCCGGCCTCCTCGTCGCAAATAAAGAAGCTGTAGTACTGCATGTTTCTCACGCCCTTCCGATAGGCTGATAACAACACGCAAATCCGGCGAAATTGAGCTAAGCACTCCACACTCTGTGCCTTATTTGGATCGGAAACGTTAAATATCCATTACTAAAAGAGGCAGAACTGGGGCAGGCCCAGGGCCTGCC
>JBCCLX010000399.1:0-4212 GCA_039026635.1 Pseudomonadota bacterium | reverse complement strand
GTCCTGCATGCTGAGAACATTCGCCGCGGCGGTGAATGGATCGAGACGCGCCTCCTCGCCTCGGGCCCCCGCACCAACCCGTGGTTCCAGGAATGCGGGCCGCGCGTTCTGCAGAACAATGAGATCGTGGCCTTCGATACGGATCTCGTCGGCGTCTATGGCTTCTGCTCCGATATCAGCCGCACCTGGTGGAAAGGCGAGATCGATCCGCCGGCCGAGATGGTCCGCGCCTTCCAACATGCCCATGAGCACATCATGGAGAACATGGCGCTGATCGCGCCCGGCGTGCCCTTCCGCGATCTGTCCTTCAAGGGCCACCACCTAGCGCAGGAATTCGTCGCCGAGCGTTACAGCTGTCGGATGCATGGCGTTGGCCTCTGCGATGAATGGCCGAGCATCAAGTATCCGCAAGACTATACCGAGGGCGCCTTCGAGGATGTGCTCCAGCCTGGCATGTGCCTCTGTGTCGAGGCACTGGTCGCGCCCGAGGGCGGTGAGTTCTCCATCAAGCTCGAGGACCAAGTGGTGGTGACGGAGACAGGCGTCGAGAACCTCACGCGCTACCCCTTCGACCCGCGCCTCCTCGGCTGACGTTCAAACGGTGGCGGCCGATGCCGGAGCCACCACCGCTACCGCCACGCCCGACGAATACCCGCTCGAATCAGTCAACTTTGATATTTCTCAATCAGAACAGTTTTTCGGGGAAACGCTCCACATTCTTGCAACGATCGCAATAAGTCTCTGAATAAACAGGGTGAACGCGTCGCGCGGCCGAGCGATAGGTTTCCAAAAAACGAAGCGAACCCGCCTGAAAGATCGCTATCTCGCGATGCAGTGATGGTTTTCACAGATCTGGGCACGAAACGGACACGGCGCCGACTTCGCTCCTCCTTTCCGCCATACCCAACTCATCCCTTAGGACATCGCACAGCCCTTCGGCAGCCACGTCAGGATGGCGTCGGGCGAGCGGGACGTGAAGAGTAAAGGGGATAACGTAACGATGAAAACCACCCAGTACCGTGCTGTTGGCCTGGCCGCAGCCCTCTACCTCGGTGCGTTCGGCGGCATGGCGCAGGCCGTCGGGCTACAAGAAGAGAATGTCGCGGCGAAGCTCGCGAAGATCCACTTCCAAGTAGAACAGCTCAACCGGATGGTGAAGGGCGTGTGCTTCGTGGATGCCGGCGTCAACGTGGAGCGCAATCGGGCCACGGTTTACGCTGCACGCGATGCCTTCGAGGAAACTCTGCCCGAGATCCGGGCCGAAGTTGCCAAGCTTGACCCCAAGAACCCCGCAAAGCGCCCGCTCGAGCGCAGCCTGAAGAAGAAGACGGATCAGTGGTTCCGCTTCCGCATCTTCCTGGATCGGGAGATGAAAGCGGGCTCGCCGGACGCCGGTGCTCTGGGCCAGATCGCGATGATGGAGATCGGCCTCGAGAAGTCCATCGAGCGTGCTTTCAAGGTCATCAGACGCCAGGCGATCAAAGAGAACAACGTCTCCATGGCAGAGCTGATCGAGGAGAGCACGATCTTCGACCGCGTCGTCCTCGCGGAGAAGATGGTTAAAGAGGCCTGCCTGGTCTCCCTCAAGGAAGGGGGCAGCCATGAGCGCGCGCTCTTGGGCGAGGCGATCATGCACTTCGAGAAGGTGCTGGAGGTCGAGGAAAAATCCCTGCTCGCCTCGCCCCCGGTGAAGGCCCTGATCCCGGAGTGGCGCTCGATCCTGCCGCGGGTGCAGGTGCTGACCACGGGCACAGACGCCGATGAGCGCCTGCTGGAGGACCTCGACGCCCTGAAGCAGGAGTGGTTCGACGTCTCGGGCATCAAGGCGCTTTTGAAGTCGGGGCTTCAGGACCTGCCGGCTATCGCCTGATCCTCGCGGGCGTCATCTCGCGCCGCGCCTGCGCGGGCTCTCAGAGCCCGGGCAGGCGCACCCTCAGGAGGGTCTTGCCTTAGCAACGACCGACACCGATCTTCCGTCACCCAGATGATGCCGGAGATTGGCCGATGCCCCAGGACCGTATCACCTTCGCCAATGCCGCCGGCGACCGGCTCGCTGCGCGCCTCGACCGACCGGATGGACCCGTCCGGGCCTGGGCCCTCTTTGCCCATTGCTTCACCTGCGGCAAGGACATCGCCGCGGCCCGGCGGATTGCGGCACGGCTTGCCGAAGGCGGGATCGGCGTCATGCGCTTCGACTTCACCGGCCTTGGCCATTCGGGGGGCGAGTTCGGCAACACAGGCTTCCATGCCAACGTCGATGACCTCGTCGCCGCGGCCGAGCACATGCGCGCGCAGGGCATGGCCCCCGAGATCCTGATCGGCCATTCCCTGGGCGGCGCCGCGGTCCTTGCCGCCACCCCGCGCATCGGGGGCATCAAAGCGGTCGCAACCATCGGCGCGCCCCATGATCCCTCCCATGTCCTTCGCCGCTTTGGCGCCGATCTGGAGAAGATCCGCGACGAGGGCATGGCGGAGGTCACGCTGGTCGGCCGCACCTTCACCGTGGCCCGAACCTTCCTGGAGAACACGGAGACGGCAACGCTCGACGACACCCTCGGCCAGCTCGGCGCCGCTCTCATGGTCCTCCATGCGCCGCGGGATGCGGAGGTCAGCATCGAGAATGCCGCGGCCATCTTCACCGCAGCCAAGCATCCGAAGAGCTTCGTGAGCCTCGACGATGCCGACCATCTGCTGACCCGAGGCGAGGATGCGGCCTATGCCGCGGATGTGATCGCGGCCTGGGCCTCTCGGTTTGCCGGTAGCGCGCCAGAGCCAACGCTCGCCGCCGACCAGGGCGCGGCGCCCGAGGGCGTGACCCGGTCGACAGAGCGCGATCCTGCGGGCTTCCTGCAGGACGTGCGCATGGGCCCGCATGCGATCGCGGGCGACGAGCCCGTGCATTATGGCGGCACGGACAAGGGCCCGACGCCCTACCAGTTCCTCGCGGCCGCGCTGGCCACCTGCACTTCCATGACGATCCGCATGTATGCCCGGCGCAAGCAGATCCCGCTCGCCAGCGTCTCGGTCGACGTCACCCACGACAAGGTCCACGCCACGGACTGTGAGGGCTGCGAGGAGGCCCCGCGCAAGATCGACCTTTTCCGTCGAACCCTCCATCTGAAAGGCGCGCTGTCGGACGCGGACCGCGCCAAGCTTGTCGCCATCGCAGACCGCTGCCCGGTGCATCGCACGCTGGAGGCCGGCGCTCGGGTCGAGACCATCGACGCCGCTCCCGTCACCGGCTGAGCCATGCACGGCCCCCTCGCGCCCGAGATGTATGACACCGACCGGCCGGTTGGCAGCTATTGGGAGGCCTCGCTCCCGCCCGAGCCACCGCGCCCGACGCTCGAGGGCGAGGCCGACTGCGATGTTGCCATCATCGGCGCCGGCTATGCCGGGCTGAACGCCGCCCTGGTGCTGGCCAAGCGCGGTGTCTCGGTCACGGTGCTCGACGCCGGGCGCGTCGGCTGGGGCGCCTCTGGGCGCAGCGGCGGGATCTGCGGGCCGGGCGGCGACAAGCTCTCCGAGCGAGACCTTATACGCCGCTACGGCCGCGAAGAGGTCGCGCTCTACCGCGAAGCTCAAACCGGTGCCATCGACTGGGTCCGCACCTTCGCCGAAACGCACGGCCTCGCAGAGCACATCTGCGGGCGGGGAGAGATCGAGATTGCCCACAGCCGCAGCGCCCGAAAGGGGCTCGAGCGCTTGATCGCGGCCGATCCGGAGAACCACGATCCGATCCCGCCGAGCGGGCGCGCCGATTGCGCCCGCCATGGCGGTGTGCTGACGCGCCCGGCCTTCGGCATCCATCCCCTCGCCTATGTCCGTGCGCTCGCCCGCGCGGCCGAGGCCGCCGGCGCCACGATCCATGAGGGCGCCAGCGTGCGCGTCCTCGTGCGGGAGGGAACGCAGCATCGGCTGGAGACGGCACGGGGCAGCCTCATGGCCGACCGGCTGCTGATCGCGACCAATGGCTTCACGCCCGAGAACCTGCTGCCGAGCCTGCGCGGCCTCGCGGTCCCAGTGATCTCCAACATCGGCGTAACCCGTCCGCTGACCGAGGAAGAACGCGCCGAGCACCCCTGGCTCGACCATTCGCCGGCCTGCGACACGCGGCATATGCTCAGCTACTTCCGGATCCTGCCCGACAATCGCCTGCTCCTCGGCGCGCGCGGGGATGTGACGGGGTCCGAGCACAACGCCCCGCGCATG
>JBCCLX010000398.1:0-4267 GCA_039026635.1 Pseudomonadota bacterium | reverse complement strand
TCGATGGTGGCGCGGCCGCGGGCGGCGCTGTCGGCGTCACGGTCGATCAGGACCACCTCGATGCCGGCTTGGGCTGCCACATGAGCGATCCCGGCGCCCATCATCCCCGCCCCCAGCACGCCGAGGCGCGTGACCGGGCTCGGGGGCAGGGCGGGGCGGACGGCCCCCTTCTCCAGCGCCTGTTTCGAGAGGAACAGCGTGCGGATCATCGCCTCAGAGGTCGGGTCGAGCAGAATGCCCGTGAACCACCGCGCCTCGATCCGGAGCGCCGTGTCGAAATCCACGAGCGCGCCTTCATAGACCGCCGAGAGCATGGCTTTGGCCGCGGGGTAGACGCCCTGGGACTTGCCATGGGTCATCGCGACACCGCCGAGGAAAAGCTCGAACCCCTCGCGGGTATAGGGCGCGCCGCCCGGCATCTTGAACCCGCGCTTGTCCCAAGGCTTCACGGCATCCGCCTCTGTCGCGGCCTTCAGCCAGCTGCGGGCGGCCTCGAGCAGCTGATCGGGCGCTGCGACCTCGTCGATCAGGCCTGCGCGCTTGGCCTTCTCGGGCGCATAGGTCTTGCCCTGCAGGAGCGGCTCGGAGGCACCCATCAGACCCAGCATGCGGATCAGCCGCGTCGTGCCACCCGCGCCGGGGAAGAGGCCCACCTTGATCTCAGGCAGGCCGATCTTGCCCCGCCCCTCGGCCGCGATGCGGCGGTGGCAGGCAAGGCCGATCTCGAGCCCGATGCCCATGGCCGTGCCGGGACAGGCCCAGACGAAAGGCTTGCCTCCCGTCAGCCGCTTGGGGTCGGCGCCCGCCCGCTCGATCTTCCGCAGCACGCCATGAAGCTGCATGACGAAACCGAAGAGCCGCTCGGCCGGGTTGCCGCCCTCCTGCTCCGCCTGCGCGCGAAGACCGGTCAGTACCTTCAGATCCATGCCCCCCGCAAAATCGGCTTTGCCGGAGGTAATGATGGCGCCCGTCACCGCCGCATCGCCCAGCACAGCGTCCACACAGGCGTCCAGCTGGCGCACGCCCTCCAGCGTCAGCACGTTCATGCTGGCCTCGGGCAGATCCCAGGTGATGGTCGCGATGCCGTCCTCGACGGCCAGGCTGAAGATCTCGCTCATCAGAAGCGCTCCTTCGTCTCGGTGATCGGGGTGCCGTCGCGGCGGCTGTACCAGGTCTGTCCGTCCCGATCATGTGCGACGAGGTCATGCTCGGCGTAGTGGCAGCGGTCCTCGCGGGGCCGCGTCCCAATCTCGAGGAAGACGGCCTCAACGGTCCCGCGGTTCTCCATGTTGTGAGCGTTGGGTTCGCCACCGGGGAAGCCCGCGGCCTCGCCGGGGCCGACCTCGGTCTCGCCGCTATCGTCGATCAAGGTCAGCGTGCCTTCAAGGACGAAGACCATCTCGTCTTCCACCTCGTGCCAATGGCGCAGCGCTGAGCGGGCACCCGGCGGGAGCGACGTTAGGTTCACGCCCATGGTCGTCAGCCCCGCCGCATCGCCGAGGCGGCGTCGGACACGCGGGGCGAACTCCTCCGCCAGCCCGGCTGGATAATCCGCGCCTTGGGCGATCGGGGCAGTGGTCGGGTCGATCTTGGGCATCAGACGCGCTCAACAATGGTGGCAGCACCCATGCCGGAGGCGACACAGAGGGTGGCGAGCCCCGTGCCCGCGCCCGTGCGCTCCATCTCATCGATCAGCGTGCCGAGGATCATGGCGCCCGTAGCCCCCAACGGATGGCCCATGGCGATGGCCCCGCCGTTCACGTTCACCCGCCCAGGGTCCGCATCGAAGGCCTGCTGGAACCGCAGGACGATGGAGGAGAACGCCTCGTTCACCTCGATCAGGTCCAGGTCCCCAATCTCCATGCCGGCCGTGGCCAGCACTTTCTCCGTCGCCGGCACCGGGCCTGTCAGCATGATCGTCGGATCGGTGCCCACCTTGGCCGTGGCGCGGATCCGCGCGCGCGGTTTCAGGCCCAGCCGCGCGCCAGCCTCGCGCGAGCCAATCAGCACCGCTGCCGCCCCATCCACAATGCCCGAGGAATTGCCCGCATGGTGCACATGGTCGATCCGCTCGAGATGCGGGTACTTCAGGATCGCGACCGCATCGAAGCCGGGCATCCCCTCCCCCATCTGCTTGAAGCTGGGGTTGAGGGCGCCCAAGGACTGCATGTCCGTGCCGGGCCGCATGTGCTCGTCGTGATCCAGGATCGGGATGCCGTTGCGATCCCGCACGGTGATCACGCTCTGCGAAAACCGCCCCTCCTCCCAGGCCGTCGCCGCCCGCTTCTGGCTCTCGACCGCATAGGCGTCCACATCATCGCGCGAGAACCCGTACTCCGTGGCGATCAGATCCGCGGCGATCCCCTGGGGCACGAAATAGGTGCGGAGCGCGAGGTCGGGGTCGACGCCGATGGCAAAGCCGTCCGAGCCCATGGGCACGCGGCTCATCATCTCAACGCCGCCTGCGACATAGAGATCGCCCGCCCCCGCGCGCACCTGATTGGCGGCAAGGTTCACGGCCTCGAGCCCGCTCGCGCAAAAGCGATTGATGTGCAGGCCCGGCACGCTCTCGTCCCAGCCCGCCATCAGCACGGCCGAGCGCGCGATCTCGCCCCCCTGCTCGCCCACCGGCGTCACGCAGCCCCAGATCACGTCCTCGACCTCGGCCGTCGGGAACCCGTTGCGGTCGCGCAGCGCGTTGAGCACGCCAGCCGAGAGCGAAAGCGCCGTCACCTCATGCAGCGCCCCGTCCTTCTTGCCGCGCCCCCGCGGCGTGCGCACGGCATCGTAGATGAAAGCCTCGGTCATCCGGTGGATCCTCTCGCAGCGGCTGCTTGCAGCGTTGTCGGGGCGGCGCGGGGCGCAAAGCAAGCCCCGATTACTCGGCCTTCCGGCCCTTTGAGGGGGGCGTCATCGGCTTGGGCTCCGGCGCCCCGTACTCGTCGATAAAGTCGCGATAAGCGCCCTCGAGCGCGGTGGGATCCGTCACATCATCTAACCGTTCGAGCAGGACCGTCAGCAGGTAGTTGTTGCCGAGCCCGTGCTGGGCGTTGAGCGCGCGCAGGCGCGCATAGGCCTCCTCGGTCAGCGCGACGGAGAAGCGCTTTGGGAGGGGGAGACGCTTCGCCATCGCTCGGTCCTTCCGTAGGCCCGCGAGAGGGCGGGGTCAGAACGCCTCGGCCGGCAGGTCCATCACCGGGGCGGCGCCGGTCTGGATGCGGGCAAGGCGCAGGCCCGTCTCCGGCAGACAGCGGCTCATGTAGTAGCGCCCCGTCATGAGCTTTGCCTCGTAGAAGGCGCGGTCGCAGCCCTCCTCGAACCGCTCCTCTGCCAGGGCCTCATGGGCGGCTTTGGCCATCTGTGCCCAGGCATAGCCGGTCGCCACATGACCGAAGAGCATGAGGAAATCGACGGAGCCCGCAAGCGCGACATTGGGGTTCTTCAAACCCTCCGCCATGAAGTACATCGCCGCCGCCTGCAGGTCCTTTGACGCCGCCTTCAAGGGGCCGAGGTAATCCCGCTCCAGCGCGTCGTGGCCCTTGTTCTCGGCGCAGAAGCTCTTGACCTCCTCGAAATAGGCTATGATCGCCTTGCCGCCCTGCTGGCCCAGCTTGCGGCCGACCAGATCGAGCGCCTGAACACCGGTCGCGCCCTCGTAGATCATGGCGATGCGGGCGTCGCGCACGTATTGCGACATGCCCCATTCCTCGATGTAGCCATGCCCGCCAAAGACCTGGAGGGCATTAGAGGTCAGCCGATAGCCCTCCTCCGTCAGGAAGGCTTTCACCACCGGGGTCATCAACGCCACGCGGGCGGCGGCGGCGGCGCGGGCCTCCGGGTCGGTGTGGGTCTTCTCCGCGTCGAGCGCCATGCAGACCGAGGCCAGCACCGTGGCCGCCCCTTCGACAAAGGCTTTCTGATCGAGGAGCAGGCGGCGGACATCGGGGTGCACGATCAGGGGATCTGCCTTGGCGTCGGGCGCGACCGGCCCGGTGACCGCCCGTCCCTGAGCCCGCTCTCGCGCATAGGCCGCGGCCTGTTGATAGGCGCCGTGAGCCTGGGCCAGTCCCTGCATGCCGACGAGCAGCCGGGCCTCGTTCATCATGGTGAACATGGCCTTCAGGCCCTTGTGCTGCTCGCCCACCATCCAGCCCGTCGCGCCGTCATAGTTCATCACGCAGGTGGCGTTGCCATGGATGCCCATCTTGTCCTCGACCTTGCCGCAGGAGAGGGCATTGCGGGCGCCGAGGCTGCCATCCGGGTTCAC
>JBCCLX010000397.1:0-4307 GCA_039026635.1 Pseudomonadota bacterium | reverse complement strand
CGCGCAGGTCTCCGATGTCATGCAATATGTCTGGGGCAAGCTGGTCGGTCGCACGCCTCTGGCGCCCACGCTCTCCCCCTCCAAGACGCGGGAGGGGCTGATCGGAGGCGTCGCCACGGCGGTGCTCCTGGGCGCGGGGCTTTTCTGGATCACCCCCTTCTCGCCGCTGGCGGCCGCGGGGATGGCGATGGTGATCTGTGCGACAGGCGCGCTCGGCGGCCTCGTGATGTCCGCCATCAAGCGCGATCGGGGGGTGAAGGACTGGGGCCATCTGATCCCGGGCCATGGGGGCTTTCTCGACCGGCTCGACAGCGTGATCTTCTCGGCCCCGATCTTTTTTCACCTCACGCGCTACTGGTATTCGGTGAGCTGAGGGATGGTCGCGTCGGACAGATCTAACCCAGGAACATCCAGTTCAGAGACGTCGGCAGAGACGACGGCTGCGATCCAGCGCCGACCGCTGGCCGCCCGGCGCCTCCGGCTCGCGCAGGCATCGGCCGCCTGGCTGAGCCGCGCCGGCATCGCACCCAATATGATCAGCATCGCGGGCCTGATCGCCGCCGTCGTTGCCGGAGGGCTGCTTTGGGCCGGTGGTGAGGCTGTACGGGCCATGGCGGGCGGGGGCGCGGGCGCGGCGCCTGGGACCGATTTCCTGACGGCCCTGGCGCTGCTGCTGGGCGCCGGCTTCGTGGCGCTACGCCTTGCGGCCAATCTGCTGGACGGTCTGGTCGCCGTCGAGGGCGGCAAGGGCGCGCCCGATGGGGCCTTCTGGAACGAGGTGCCCGACCGGTTCGCCGATCTCGCCATTCTCGCCGGTCTGGGGCTCGGCGCAGGGCTGCCCGCGCTCGGTTTGGCGGCTGGCGCGCTGGCGGTGCTCACGGCCTATTTGCGAGAGTTTGGGGTGGCTCAGGGCTTGGCGCCGGATTTTGGCGGCCCCTTTGCCAAGCCGCAGCGGATGGGTGCGACGATCGCCACGGCGCTGCTCGCGGCCGCTCTCGTGCTTCTGCTGCCGGCAGCAGCGGCCCCGGTGCTGGCGGCGGGGCTCTGGCTCATCGCGCTCGGCACCGGTGCCACGGTGCTTCGTCGCGCCTACCGGCTGCGCGCGGCGCTCGCCAAGCGCGGCTGACAACCCGACCCGCCCCCCACATGCTACAGAGCCAAGCGCCCCCCGGGGGCTTTCCTTCCCGCGACAGGCGTCGCATGGTCAGCGCCGTCAGCGGTCCGCGAGAGGCCTGCGATCGTGTGGAGGGACGCCATGGGTACCATCACCACCTGTGTCTTCGATGCCTATGGCACGCTCTTCGACGTGGGCGCGGCCGCTCGCGATGCTGCAGCGCAGCCCGAGTTCGAGCAGATCGCCGATCTGTGGCAGCCGCTGGCCGAGACATGGCGGGAGAAGCAGCTCTCCTATACGTGGCTGCGCGCCTCCGCCGGCGTGCACACCGATTTTTGGACCGTCACGACGCAGGCGCTGGAATACACGCTCGAGTATTATGAGCTCGACGAGATGGAGGGGCTGCGTGAGCTGCTTCTAGCGCTCTATTGGGAGCTGCAGCCCTATGAGGAGGTGCAGCGCACGCTCGCGGCGCTTCATGGCATGGGCATCAAGACCGCGATCCTCTCGAACGGTGAGCCCGAGATGCTGGAGGCCGCCGTCAAGGCAGCGCGGATCAGCGAGAGCCTCGATGCCGTGCTTTCCGCGGAGCAGGTTGGCGTCTTCAAGCCCGATCCCCGCGTCTACGATCTTGTCGGCCATACCTTCGGGACGTCGCGACGCGAGGTCCTGTTCTGCTCCTCGAACGGGTGGGACGCCTGCTGTGCCGCCGCCTATGGCTTCAAATCACTCTGGGTGAACAGAAAGAGCGAGCCGGTGGATCGCCTGCATGTTCGCCCGACCCTGATGGCCGACAGCCTCGTTGGCCTCGCGCGCGTGGTGGAGACGCTATGAACCGGTTCGATGCCCCCGACGGACGCAGCCTGGTCTTCGATGATGAGGGGCCAAAGGAGGCGCTGCCCGTCCTCTGCCTGGCGGGGCTCTCCCGCGATGCGCGCGATTTCGCAGCCCTCGCCGCACATCTCGTGCCCCGCTATCGCGTGATCCGCCTTGATGCGCGGGGGCGGGGCCGCAGCGCCCATGCCGAGGATCCGATGGCGGAATACACCGTGCCGGTGGAGGTCGGGGATATCGTTGCGCTCCTCGACCACCTGAACATTCCCAAGGCGGCGGTGGTCGGTACGTCCCGCGGGGGGATCCAAGCCATGGTGATGGCGGCGATGGCCAAGGATCGGCTGGCGGGCGTCGTGCTGAACGACATCGGACCGGGGATCGAGCGGGACGGGCTTGAGGCGATCATGGTCTATCTCGGCCGAGACCCCGGCGCCGAGACCATGGCCGAGGGGGCGGCGGCGCTGAAGAAATCGCTGGCCTCGCAGTACCCCGATTTCGAAGAGGCGGACTGGCTGGCGATGGCGGAGCAGACCTATCTCATCCGCGACGGCCGACCGGTGCTCTCCTATGATGCAAGCCTGCGCGAGCCGAGTGTGGCGAGCTTCACCGCCGAGAAGCAGCCCGATCTTTGGCCGCTCTTCGATATGCTCGAGGGCGTGCCGCTGGCCTGCATCCGCGGCGCTCTCTCCTATCTCTTCACCGCTGAGACGCTGGAGGAGATGATGCGACGCCGGCCGGATATGATGACGGTCACGCTGGACAATCGCGGGCATATTCCGCTTCTCGACGAGCCGCCGGCTGTGGCGCTCATCGATCGCTTCTTGGAGAGCCTCTCATGAGCCTGGACACGCCGGCCTCTGTGGGCATCGACGCTATTCGGGCAGCCGCGGGCCGGCTCGCGTGCCACGCCCGCGTGACCCCGCTTCTCGAGAACACGCATCTCAATCGGCTGGCTGGGCGACGCGTGATGTTGAAGGCTGAATGCTTGCAGCTGACCGGGAGCTTTAAGTTTCGCGGCGCCTGGTCCGCGCTGACGGCGCTGGAGCCCGAGGTCCGTGCGCGCGGGGTGATTGCCTATTCCTCCGGCAACCATGCCCAAGGGGTCGCTCATGCGGCAGAGCTTCTCGGCGTGCCGGCCGTGATTGTGATGCCGAGCGATGCGCCGGCGCTGAAGATCGCCAACACGCGGGCCCATGGGGCGGAGGTCGTGCTCTATGACCGCCCAGGCGGGCAGAGCCGGGAGGGTGTTGGCGAAGCGATCGCCGCCGAGCGCGGGCTGACCCTGATCCCCCCCTTCGACTATCCGATGGTGATTGCCGGACAGGGTACCGTTGGGCTCGAGATCGCAGCTCAGGCGGCGGAGGCCGGGGTGCGCGAGGCCGATGTGCTCGTCTGCACCGGGGGTGGCGGGCTCTCGGCCGGCGTGGCGCTGGCGCTCGAGGCCGAGGCACCTGGGCTGCGGGTGCGCACCGCGGAGCCAGCAGGTTTCGACGACTGGCTTTGCTCGCTCGCGGCTGGCACGCGGCTGCGCAACCCGACCGAGACCGGCTCGATCTGCGACGCGGTGCTGACACCCACGCCCGGCGTCCTGACCTGGTCGATCCTGGCCTCGCGGGCAGGGCCTGCGCTCTCAGTGAGCGACGACGAGGCGATGCAGGCGATGGCCGCGGCCTTCTTGCGGCTGAAGGTGGTGTTGGAGCCGGGCGGCGCCGTGGCGCTGGCCGCGGCCCTGTCGCGCGCGGACGAGATCGAGGGTGACACGGTGATCTGTGTGGGCTCGGGCGGCAATGCGGATCCGAAGATCTTTGCCGAGGCGCTTTCCCGGTACGGAGAGGCCGTGTGAGACTGCTGGTTTCGGGATGGCGCAATCGGCTTTTAGGGCGGCGCGACGGGAGCGCGACGGCGGAACGGCGCCTCCTCCCAGGCAGCCCGCGCGCCTGCGGCCGGCAGAGCGCGCGCCCACCCACCCCGGAGGCGCCGTCCCGCGGCTGCCGGGGATGATCTGAGAGCTTGAGGTTCGGTGAGGGAGAAACGGTGATGACGGAGGTGTCCTGGGCGCGCCTCAAGGCGCATGAGTTGCGTGCTCTGGCCGCTGAGGGGGCGTTGGTGATCCTGCCTCTCGCCTCGATCGAGCAGCATGGGCCGCATCTGCCGGTGATGACCGATATGGCCATCGGCGAGGCGATCGCCCTGCGGGCTGCTGGCTTGGCCCGGCGCTGTCCCGTCGTCGTGGCACCGGCCGTTTGGAGCGGGTTATCCGAGCATCACATGCCCTTTGGCGGCACCTTGACCGTTCGCCCCGAGACCTTTGCCGCGCTGGTCGCGGATCTGGTGGAGGCCATCGTGCGTCAGGGTTTTG
>JBCCLX010000396.1:0-4320 GCA_039026635.1 Pseudomonadota bacterium | reverse complement strand
GCGTTGAGCCGTCGCTGCAGGCGGCTTTCGTCGATTATGGCGGCAACCGGCACGGGTTCCTGTCCTTCGCCGAGATCCATCCCGACTACTACCAGATCCCCGTGGCCGATCGCGAAGCGCTGATCGCTGAAGAAGCGGCACTGGTCCGGCGCGAGAACGGCAACGGCGGCGGGTCGCAGAACGGGTCCCAGGACGAGGATGAGGGCCGGCGCGGGCGTGGGCGGCGCGGTCGGCGCAAGAGCGATCGGCAGGGCGGCGAAGAGCAGGCAGTCGCAGAGGACCTCGACGCCGATGGCGCGGTCGAGGCAGAGGCAGCCTCTGACGGCGGGGACGAGGGCCGGGCCGAAGGGGGCAAAGGCCGATCGCGCGGACGCCGCGGGCGTGGACGCCGGAAATCCGGCGACAGCGCCTCCGATGATGGCGGGATCGCCGGCTTCGACGTGATCGATCCCGAGGGCGGTGGTCTGGACGGCGCGCCAGAACCGCAGGAGGTCGCCGCAGCCCCCTCGGAGCCTGCCTCCGAAGTGAGCCCCGATGAAGGGCCGGAGGCTGTCGATGAGGCCACCACCGAGAGCGCTGCCGAAGGGTCTGTCACCGCGGCGGTGGCAGAGGTACCGGCAAGCGAAGAGCCGAGCGAGGAGGCGGCTCCCGAGCACGAGAGCCCCTTAGAGACGGTGCCGGATGGCGAGGGTGCCGATGCCGATGCAGAGCTTGAGCCGCCCGTCGCCACGGCAGAGCCCGAGACACCGGAAGGGATCGTCGCGGAACCCGAGGCTGGCGCCGCGGAAGAGGTCGATCCTGAGCCGCCCGTCGGTCCCCGGTCCATGGCCGAAAGCGCGGGCCTCGACGATGAGGACGACGTTGTGCGCGGCGACGTCCCCGCCTCGGATGCTGCCTCCTCCGATGCGCCCGCGGCCGAGGCAGGCGCGGAGACGGGGTCTGACGCCGAGGTTGAAAAACCGAAGCCGAAGCGGCGCGCGCCCCGCAGGAAGCCGGCTCCGAAGACCGAAGGCGCGTCCGAGGCGCCCGCTGAGGAGGGGGCAGCCGCCGCTGAAAAGCCGGCCGAAAAGCCCCGTCGCCGTCGCCGGAAAGCTGAACCCGAAGAAGCTGCGGCCAGCGCAGAGACCCCGATCGTAGAGACGCCGACCCCAGAGACCTCTGCTGCAGCGAGTGAGAGCGCGGAGGACGCGCCAACGCCGGAAAACCCCGCCGTCGATGTCGTGAGTGCCGAGGCAACGGCGGAAACGATCACGGCTGAGGCCCCGACCGACACGGAAGACGCCACGGCGGCGGGTGAAGCACCGTTGGGTGAGGCCGCGGAGGCCTCGGAAGACACCGCGGCGAGCGCGGCAGACGCCGACGAGACCATCCTCGCCAACCGAGAGGCGCCGACCCCCGAAGACCCCAGCGAGGGCGGGAGCCCCGCAAAACCGCGGCGCGGGCGTCGCGGCGATGGGAGCGCCAAGCGCCGCCGGGATCGCAAGGCCGAGACCGACGAGGCCGAGCCTGAAACCGCCCGCGAGATGCCGGGCGATGAAGACGGGGCCGAACCCTCTGAGGACGGCGAGGGCGACGAACGCGAGGCGCCCGAGCAGGTCGGCGCGGAGGATCTGCGCGAGGAGGAACTGGCCGCTCGGGCCATCCGCCGGCGCCGCTACAAGATCCAAGACGTCATCAAATCGCGCCAGATCATGCTGGTGCAGGTCGTCAAGGAGGAGCGCGGGACCAAGGGTGCGGCGCTGACCACCTACCTCAGCCTCGCCGGCCGCTACTGTGTGCTGATGCCCAACACTGCGCGCGGCGGCGGGATCAGCCGCAAGATCACCAATGCACCCGACCGCAAGCGACTGCGCGAGATCGTGGGCGAGCTCGAGGTGCCCGAGGGCATGGGGCTCATCGTCCGCACCGCCGGCGCCGAACGCACGCGGGCCGAGATCAAGCGCGACTACGAGTTCCTGCTGCGCCAGTGGGAACAGATCCGCGAGCTGACCCTGCGCTCGTCCGCGCCCTGCCTGATCTATGAGGAAGGCAGCCTCATCAAGCGCTCGATCCGCGATATCTACAATAAAGACATCGACGCGGTGCTGGTCGAAGGCGAAGCGGGCTACCGCGAAGCCAAAGACTACATGAAGATGCTGATGCCGAGCCACGCCAAGAACGTGCAGCAGTATCAGGATCAGATCCCGCTCTTCATCCGCTATCAGGTCGAGAGCTATCTCAACGGGATGTTCTCGCCGGTCGTCCAGCTGAAATCGGGCGGCTATATCGTCATCGGGATCACCGAGGCGCTGGTGGCCATCGACGTCAACTCGGGCCGGTCGACCAAAGAGGGCTCGATCGAGGAGACGGCGACCAAGACGAACCTGGAGGCCGCCGATGAGGTGGCGCGCCAACTGCGCCTCCGCGACCTCGCGGGCCTCATCGTCATCGACTTCATCGATATGGATGAGGGGCGCAACAATCGCGCCGTCGAGAAGCGCATGAAGGAGCGGCTGAAGACCGACCGGGCGCGCATCCAGGTGGGCCGCATCTCCGCCTTCGGATTGATGGAGATGAGCCGTCAGCGGTTGCGCCCTGGCATGCTGGAGGCCACCACCAAGCCCTGCCCCCACTGCCATGGCACCGGCTTCATCCGCTCGGATGAAAGCCTCGCACTCGGCATCCTGCGCGAGATCGAGGAGGAGGGCGTGAAGGGCCGCGCCTCCGAACTGGTCGCGACCATGCCCGTCGACATCGCCAATTTCATCGTGAACTCCAAGCGCGCCCATCTGGCGCAGATCGAGGAGCGCTACTCGATTGGGATCCAGCTTCTCGGCGATCCCGCCATGGTGAGCCCGGAGTTCCGGATCGACCGCGTGAAGGGCTCGGAGGGCAGGCCGCCCATCGCCCCGCCGCGCGAGGCGGTCTCGGCCAGCGGCAGTTCCACCCTGATCGACGATGCGGAGGTCGTTGAGGAGCGCCGCGGGCGCAGCGAACGCCCGAACCGATCCGAAGAGGAGGACGAGCCGCTGCGCAACGGCCGTGCCGATCGTGAGGACGATGGCGAGCGCGCCCGCGGCGATGACGACAATGGTAGTGGCAAGAAGCGCCGGCGCGGTAAGCGGGGCGGTCGTCGTCGGCGCGGCGGGGAGGACCGCCGCGACGACCAGCAGGCCGAGGGCAGTGCCGAGGTCGACGCCGACACCGTGAGTGAGAGCGACGATGCTGTGGGCACGGAGACGGCGCCTGCTGCCATCGAGCCGGAGGTGGCGGCCGAGGCGCATGAGCGCGCCGGTGATCAGGCCCCGCAAGCGATCGAGGATGCGGCGGCCGACGAACCGTCAGCTGCTGGCGATCGTGGCGATGGATCACCTTCGGCAGAGCCGACGGGAGAGCCGATGGAGCCCGAGGCCGCCTCCGAGGTTGCCCCCGAGGTCGCCTCCGCCCCCGAGACTGATCCAGAGCCCGATGTCATCCCTAAGGTTGTGGAAGAAGAAGCGCCCGCCGCTGAAGCCAGCCCCGATGTGCCGCTGGAGGTCGCGGCCGCGGAGGCCGGGCGTGTGGCTGCGGGTGTGGCCGAGGCGCCCCCGGCCGAGCCGGAGGACGAGGCCAAGCCGAAGCGCCGTGGCTGGTGGTCCTTCCGGCGTTAAAGGGCGTCCCATCCACATCTGAGCCCAAGCCGGGCCATGCGCTCGGCGGGCCCGGCCCCTTCAGGCCGCCTCAGGGCCCCTTGGCGAGGAATGCCCCGAGACGGGTCATCGCCTCGGTGATCACACTTGGAGCCTGGGCATAGCTGAAGCGCATGGTGCGGCCCCCGCGGATCGGATCGAAGTCGAAGCCCGGGGTGGCGGCGACGTGGTGTTCGGCGAGCAGGCGCTTGGAGAAGGCCATGCTGTCCTCCCAGCCCTCCGGCAGCGTGGCATAGGCATAGAACGCCCCATCCGCCGGCGCGATATCGCGGAAGCCGAGCGTTGTCAGCGCTGCCAGCACCGTCTCACGATTGGTGCGATAATCCGTCAGATGCCCGGCGGCCTCGGCCTCTCCCTCAGCGGACAGCGCGCCGAGCGCTGCGATCTGGCTCGGATGGGAGGGGCAGATGAAGAGGTTTTGCGCGAGGTTCGCCAGCGGCCGCTCGAACCCCGCCGGCACCACCATCCAGCCGATCCGCCAGCCCGTCATCGCGTGATACTTGGAGAAGGAGTTCACGACGATCACATCGTCGGTCAGCTCCAGCGCCGAGACCGCCTCCGCGCCGTAGGTGATCCCGTGATAGATCTCGTCGGCGATCAACACGGTGCCATTGGCGGCACAATCGGCGATGAGGGCGCTTTGGGCCGCGCG
>JBCCLX010000395.1:0-4336 GCA_039026635.1 Pseudomonadota bacterium | reverse complement strand
TGCCCGAACGCGCCGATGTTGTCGTCATCGGCTCCGGCTACACGGGCCTGCATGCCGCCATCCAGACGGCGCGCGGTGGGCGCAGCACCCTGATCCTAGAGGCGGGCGATCCGGGCTGGGGCTGCAGCAGCCGCAACGGCGGGCATGTGAGCACCAGCATCAAGCCGAGCACGGCCGCCCTCGCCCGCATCCACGGCACAGATCGCGCCAAAGCCATGCGGGCCGAGGGGCGCGCCTCGCTCGATTGGATCGAGGACTTCATCAACGCGGAGGGGATCGCATGCAGCTTCCGCCGGGCCGGTCGCTTCCACGCGGCCCATACACCGAAGCACTATGAGGGCCTAGCGCGCACCGCCGACACCCTGCGCCGCGACGAAGCCGTCGACGTCTTCGAAGTGCCCCGGGCCGAGCAGGGGCGCGAGATCGGCAGCAGTTTCTACCACGGCGGCCTCGTCTACCCCCGCTTCGCCACCCTGCATCCGGCCGAATATCATCGTGGCCTGCTGGATATGGCTCTAGCGGCAGGGGCCGCGGTGGTGCCCCACTGCGCCGCGCTCGCCATCGACGGGACGGCAGGTCGCTTCGAGGTCAAGACCTCGCTCGGCACCGTCCAGGCCCGCGATGTGGTGGTGGCGACCAATGGCTACACGCAAGCCCTGACCCCCTGGCTCCAGCGCCGCGTCATCCCCATCGGGAGCTACGTCATCGCGACCGAGGCCCTCGACCCCGCAGAGATCGATGCCTGCTTCCCCACCGGGCGCATCGTCTGCGACACCCGCAAGGTCGTCTACTACTACGGGCCCACCCCCTGCGGCACGCGCGTGGTCTTCGGCGGTCGCGTCTCCTCGGGAGAGACGGATCCGCGCGTGAGCGGACCGCGGCTGCATGCCGAGCTGACGCGCCTCTTCCCACAGCTTGCGCGCGCGCGCATTGCCCATTCCTGGTCCGGCACCGTGGCCTACACCTTCGACACGCTGCCCCATTGCGGACGGCATGAGGGCATCCACTATGCCATGGGCTACTGCGGCGCAGGCGTCGCCATGGCGGGCTATCTGGGCATGCGCATGGGCCAGCGGGTCCTCGGCCTCGCAGAAGGCGCCACCGCCTTCGACGATCTGCCCTTCCCCACGCGCCCGCTCTACAGCGGCAAACCCTGGTTCCTGCCGGCGGCCGTGGCCTTCTACCGCTGGCGCGATGCGCTCGAGTGCCGCCTTGCTGCCCGTGGCGCGCCACCGATGCCGGCCGCGCCCGCCAAGATGCGCGCGCCCAGCTGAGGGCCCGCCGACGCGAATACCCGGGGGACAGGCGCCCTCACCCCCCGGGCCAACCGAGAAGGCCGCGACCACCGCGAGCCGGGCGCCACAACAGACCGATACCAACGGAGGAGAAGACCATGACCATCCGCACCATCGCCTCGCTGAGCGCGGCGACCCTGCTTTTGGCCGGAACGGCGCTGGCCGCCGATAAGACCGTGACGATCGCCTCCTGGGGCGGTTCGTATCAGGACGCGCAGTCCAAGGCGCTCTTCGAGCCCGCCGCCGCCGACACCGGGATCGATGTGAAGCAGGAGACCTATGGCGGGATGTCCGACGTGCGCCTGCAGGTCCAGACCGGCGCCGTGACGCTCGACATCGTGGCAAGTGGCTCCGGATCGGCCGCCCGCGCTGCCGCTGAGGGCCTGCTCGAGCCTCTGGACTACAGCGTCATCGACGTTTCGGACTTCCCCGAGAACCTCTACACCGAGCACTGTGTCGGCACCGATGTGTTCTCCACCGTCTTCGCCTGGAACACGGAGAGCTTCCCCGATGGCGGCCCGCAGTCCTGGGCCGATTTCTGGGACGTCGAGAAGTTCCCGGGCACCCGCGCCTATCGCGGCAAGGTGTCCGGCGCGCTTGAGCCCGCGCTGCTGGCCGATGGTGTCCCGCCAGCGGAAGTCTATGAGGTCCTGTCCTCGGAGGAAGGCATCGAGCGCGCGCTCGACAAGATCCGCGAGCTCAAGCCGAACATCGCCGTCTTCTGGACCTCGGGCGCTCAGCACGCGCAGCTGATGAAGGATGGCGAGGTCGATATGACCACCGGCTGGAACGGGCGCTTCGACAACGCCGCCAAGGACGGTGCGAAGGTCGAGTACAGCTTCAACGGCGCGCTCTTGGACTATGACTGCTTCGCCATCCCCAAGGGAGCGCCCAACAAGGACACGGCCATGGAGTTCCTGGCAGTGATCAGCCAGCCCCAGTACCAGGCCAACCTGCCGCTCCACATCACCTATGGCCCAACGAATGCGAAGGCCTATGAGGTGGCGACCGTCGACGAGGCGATCCTGAAGGCGCTCCCGTCCTACCCGGCCAATGCCGAGCTGCAGCTCCCGGTGAACCTCGAGTGGTATGCCGAGTGGGAGACCATCGCGGCCGAGATGTACCAGGAAATGCTCACCGAGTGAGCCGCTTGAGGGCCCGATGATCAGGGTCCGGTGATCAGGGTTCGGTGATCCGGGCCCGATGACCCCGGGCGCGGCGGGTGACATGGCCCCAAGGCCAGCCCCGCCCCGCCCATCCCGACATCACGCCGACGGGGAGGACCGCATGGGCGATGCCAAGAGAGACGCGCTGCCGATCACGATCCGGGGCGTCACCAAGACCTATGGGTCCGTCCACGCCCTCGACCATGTCGATCTGGATGTGCGCAGCGGCGAATTCCTGACGCTGCTGGGGCCTTCGGGCTCGGGCAAGACCACGCTCCTGATGGTCATCGCGGGCTTTACGCGGCCGGACAGCGGCTCGCTGCGCTTTGGGCCCGACGAGATGATCCGCACCCCGCCGCATCAGCGCGACCTCGGCATGGTGTTCCAGAACTACGCGCTCTTTCCGCATATGACCGTGGCCGGCAACGTCGCCTACCCGCTGAAGATCCGGAAGATGCCATCCGCCGAGATCGGCCCCCGCGTCGAACGTGCGCTCGAGACCGTGCAGCTCGGTGGCTACGGAGAGCGGCGGATCACCCAGCTTTCGGGCGGGCAACGTCAGCGCGTGGCGCTGGCCCGCGCCATCGTCTTCGAGCCGCGCATCCTGCTGATGGACGAGCCGCTGTCCGCGCTCGACAAGAAACTGCGTGACCGGATGCAGATCGAACTCCGCCATCTGCACGACAAGCTGGGGATGACCACCGTCTACGTCACCCACGATCAGCGCGAAGCGTTGACGATGTCGGACCGGATTGCGGTCATCAATCACGGGCGGCTGATGCAATTGGGCTCCCCTGTCGAGATCTACGACAATCCCTCCAACCGCTTCGTGGCAGATTTCATCGGCGAGAGCGCGTTCCTCGAAGCCCGCCGCGAAAACGGCGCCTTGATGTGCCAGGGCCGCCCGCTCGCCGTCGAGGGTCCGGCCCCCAATGCTGACCGGCTGCTGGTCATGCTGCGCCCCGAGCGGCTGCAGCTGATGAACGGGGCCGAGGATCCGGGCATCAATCGCTTCGACGCGCTGGTCGAGGACGTCGTCTATCAGGGCGACAGCTATCTCCTCTGCGCGCGGCTGCCCGACGGCACCGCGCTCACGCTCCGCGACGTCGTTCGCCGGGACACCTTCGCGGGGCTGCCGGAGACGGGGCAGAACGTGACCCTCGGCCTTCACGCGCGCGACACGGTCGTGCTGCCGGAGGAGGCGTGATCATGGCCGTCTCCACCTTCGACACCGCCCCCGCCACCCGCGACGATCCGAGCAATGCCGAGGGCCTGCGCCGCGACGCCGCGCGTGAGCGCCTGGCGCTCGTCGGCCTCTGTTCGCCCGCGATCCTCCTCGTGATGGTGATCCTGGTCGTACCCGTCGGCTGGCTCTTCTATGTGTCCTTCATCGGGGCCGATGGGTCGTTCTCGCTCGAAAACTACGAGCGCATGGTCTCGCGCAAATCCTACATGCGCATCTTCTACACGACCTTCGAGATCAGCATCGTCACCACGGTGCTCTGTATCCTGATCGGCTATCCGCTGGCCTATTTCATGTCCCAGCTGCCGAACCGATGGGCCAACATCGCTCTCATCACCGTGCTGCTGCCCTTCTGGACCTCGCTTCTGGTGCGCACCTACGCCTGGCTGGTGCTGCTCCAGCGCCAAGGTCTGGTCAACGACTGGGGGATCGGGATGGGGCTCTGGGACGAGCCGATCAAGATGGTCCACAACATGACCGGCACGCTGATTGGCATGGTCCACATCATGCTGCCGTTCCTCATCCTGCCGCTCTACAGCTCGATGAAGGCGATCGACCGGGACTATCTGAAGGCCGCGTCCAACCTCGGCGCGGGCCCCGTGCGCGCCTTCTGGACGGTCTTCTTCCCGCTC
>JBCCLX010000394.1:0-4355 GCA_039026635.1 Pseudomonadota bacterium | reverse complement strand
GCGAGAGGCCCTCGACGAAAAAGGCGCGCCCCTGGGGACGCGCCTTGGTCGTGGTCGATGTCCGCCGCGTCAGTTCAACGCCAGCGGATTGTCCGACTGTTCATTGAGGTATTTGATGACAGCTGCGCGGTCCTCTTCCTTCTTGAGGCCCGGATACGCCATCTTAGTGCCCTTCACGACGCCGCGCGGGTTCGCAAGGAAGGCGTCCAGGCGCTCGGGCGTCCATTCGCCGCCATAAGACGCCATCGGACCCGAATATTTGAACCCGTCCACCGCGGCCACCGGACGGCCAACCACGCCATAGAGGTGCGGGCCAACCCGGTTCTTACCATCCTCAACCACGTGGCAAGCCTTGCACTGGCGGAAGAGCTTGGCGCCCGCATCGACGCTCACCTTCGAGAAAATGCTGTCGGCGGCCGGGGCGGCGGCCACTTCGACCGCCTCCGGGGCTTCTTCGGCGGCCTCTTCGGTGCTCGCAGCTTCGGTCTCAGCTGCCTCCTCGGCGGGCGCCGGATCAGCTGCCGCAACTTCAATCTCGGCTGCGTCGCCCTCGGGTGCCGCCGCCGCCTCAGCTGCTTCAGCCTCGGTCGCCTCAGCCTCAGTCACCTTCGTCGCAGCCGGAGCTTCCTCGGTCGAAGCCTCTTCGCTCGCCGCTTCTTCGGTCGCCGGCTCTTCAGCCGCCGCCTCTTCCGTTGGAGCCTCTTCTCCCGGGGCCTCTTCTGCAGCGGCCTCCTCAGATGTCGCCTCTTCCGAAGCCGCCTCTTCTACGGGAGCTTCCTCAGCAGCTGCTTCCTCGGTCGGAGCTTCTTCAGTCGCGCCCTCTTCGGCCGGCGCCTCCTCGGCTGCGGCCTCCTCTGTGGTCGCTTCCTCAGCCGGGGCTTCCTCAGCCGGGGCTTCCTCAGCCGGGGCTTCCTCAGCAGCAGCGTCTTCCGTGCTGGCTTCTTCGGGCTCGGTCGCCTCGGTGGCTGCTTCCTCCTCGGTCACAGCCTCCCCAGATGCCGCCTCATCGGTTGCCGCTTCTTCGGTCGCAGCCTCTTCAGTCGTCGCCTCCTCGGCAGCCGCCTCTTCGGTCGCCCCCTCTTCGGTCGCCTCAGCGGGCTCCGCATCGGTCGTCGCCTCGACCGCGGCGGTTTCCGTTTCCGCCGCCGGGGCTTCGAGACCGGCGCTCAGGTCGATGTCCGAGCCGCCTTCGACGTTCAGATAGGCGATCAGATCGACGCGATCCTGATCATCCGCCAGCCCGCCGTAGCCCATCTTCGTGCCGGGCGCCCAGGCCTTGGGGTTCTCGAGAAAGCCCGACAGCTCCTCCAAACCCCATTCGCCGCCCATGCTCTCAAGCGTGCCGGAGTACGCATAGCCATCGACGGCAGCGATCGGGCGGCCTACGACCCCCCAGAGATGCGGGCCGACGCCGTTCTTGCCATCCTCGATCTTGTGGCAGGCGCTGCACTGGCGGAACACGCCCTCGCCGTTCGACGCATCCGCTGTTTGTACGAGTGACGCCAGATCGACTGCGACCTCCTCCTCGGCCTCCGTCTCCGCATCCTCCGCGCCCTCGATCTCGAGTGCATAGGCGAGGACATCGTCGTGATGATCGCCCTCGAAGATCTTACCGCTGAAAAAGTTCAGCAGGAGAAACAGCAGCAGGGCGCCCAGTAAGGCGCCAGCGATCTTGTTCAGCTCACCCATCGACATGGTGACGGATCCTCCGGTGGTCGCTTGCGGAAACGGATGGTGGCTCGCTCCGGTCGGGGGCGATCTAGCCTTTCTGGACCAAGGTTGCCAACCCGTATAAGGCGCGACAGTTCGCACTTGGTTATCGTGCCGCGGGGCTCAGTGCGGCAAATGGGACATGTTCTGCGGGAGGAGAGGGTATGCTGAACGAGACCGGGGGCAAGATCGCCTTCCAGGGCGAGATCGGCGCGTTCTCTCATCAGGCCTGTCGGGAGGTGTTTCCGGACATGGACGCGGTGCCGTGTCCGACCTTTGAGGATGCGTTCGCCGCGGTCAAAGGCGGCGAGGCGCGCCTGGCGATGATGCCGATCGAGAACTCGATCCACGGGCGCGTGGCGGACACCCATCATCTGCTGCCCGAGAGCGGGCTCTACATCATCGGCGAGCATTTCGTGCCGATCCGGCTGCAGCTCTTGGCGGCGCCCGGCACGGGGCTCGAGGCGGTGAAAGAAGCGCAGAGCCATGTGGTGGCGCTCAGCCAATGCCGGCAGTTCCTGACAGCCAGGGGCATCAAGCCGCTGATCGGGGCGGATACGGCGGGCAGCGCAAAGCATGTGGCAGAGGATCCGGTGGCGGGGCGGGCGGCGATCGCCTCGAAGCTCGCGGGCGAGATCTATGGGCTCGAGACGGTGGCCGAGGACATCGAGGACGCGGACCACAATACGACGCGCTTCTTGGTGCTCTCCCGCCGCAAGATCGAGGCCGATCCGCTGAGCGAGCGAGCGGTAACGAGTTTCGTTTTTCAAGTCCGCAACGTGGCCGCCGCTCTCTACAAGGCGATGGGCGGTTTTGCGACGAACGGCGTGAACATGACGAAGCTCGAGAGCTACATGGTGGACGGCTCCTTCACGGCGACTCAATTCTATGCGGAGATCGAGGGGCATCCGGAGGAGCCGCGGGTGCGCGCGGCCCTCGATGAGCTCGACTTTTTCTGCCATCGTCTGCGGGTCTTGGGCGTCTATCCCGCGCATCCCCATCGCCTGGGCGGCGCGGCGTCCGTGCGTACGGCCTCAGCTTAGCGGCATCGCGGGCCTTGCCCGCGATCGGTTGTCGCGCTCTGGTCCCGCCGCGGGGCGGGCCCAGAGCCTGTGGCGGCGGCCCTGATGGCAGGGAAGTGGGGCGGGGGCTATTCGCCGGCGCCACCGACGGTGAGACCATCCATCAGGAGCGTGGGTTGGCCGACGCCGACGGGCACGCCTTGGCCGTTCTTGCCGCAAGTGCCGATCCCTGGGTCGAGCTTCATGTCATTGCCGACGGCGCGGATCGTGTTCATCGCCGTTGCCCCGTCGCCGATCAGCGTGGCGCCTTTGACCGGGTGCAGGATCTGGCCGTTCTTCACGCGATAGGCTTCCGTGCAGGAAAACACGAATTTGCCGTTGGTGATGTCCACCTGGCCGCCGCCGAAATTGGTGGCGTAGATCCCGTCCTTGACGCTGGCGACGATGCCCTCGGGATCGGCCTCTCCGCCGAGCATGATCGTGTTGGTCATGCGGGGCATGGGGATATGCGCATAGCCCTGGCGCCGCCCGTTGCCCGTGGGCGCCACGCCCATGAGCCGGGCGTTCTGACGGTCCTGCATATAGCCTGTGAGGATGCCGTCCTCGATCAGCGTCGTGCGGTTGGTTGGGGTGCCTTCGTCGTCGACGGTCAACGAGCCGCGGCGGTCGGGGATGGTGCCGTCATCGATCACGGTGACACCCGGAGAGGCGACGCGCTTGCCCATCAGTTCGGTGAAGACGCTGGTTTTCTTGCGGTTGAAATCGCCTTCGAGGCCGTGGCCGACGGCTTCGTGCAGCAGGATGCCGGGCCAGCCGGGGCCGAGGGCGACCTCCATGACACCGGCGGGGGCGTCCTTTGCGTCGAGATTGACGAGAGCGAGGCGCAGGGCTTCTTCGGCGAGGGCCTGCCAGGCCTCGGGCTCAAGAAGGCGGGCGAGGTCGTGCCGGCCCCCGGTGCCCGAATAGCCCTGTTCGCGCCGCCCGTCTGCGCCCTCGCAGATGACGGCGATGTTGAGGCGGGCGAGGGGGCGTGTGTCGGCCACCGACGTGCCCTCAGGTCGCAGGATTTCGACTTCCTGCAGCGAGGCGGCCAGCGTCACCGTAACTTGGACCACTTTCGGATTGCGGGCACGGAGCCAGGCGTCGATCTCGGCCAGTAAGTCGATCTTGGAGCCGAGGGGGCGTTCGGTTACCGGATCGGCGGCGGCATAAAGCGCCTGGTTGGTGCGCGGTGGGGCTGCGGCGAGCGTCCCGCCGCCGGCCCGCGCGGCGAGGCGGGCGGTATCGGCGGCGCGGCGCAGCGCCGCTTCCGAGAGCTCGGTCGCATGGCCATAACCGGCAGCGGGGCCTGCCACAGCGCGCAGCCCGAAGCCCTCGGCACTGTCATAAGAAGCAGAGCGCAACCGTCCATCATCGAAAGTAACGACCTCCGAGCGGGAGCGTTCGAGGAAAAGCTCCCCGTCATCGGCGCCCGCGACGGCCTCGCGCAGCACCGAAAGCGCGATTTCGCGGTCGAGATGGGTCTCGAAAGGGCGGAAAGGGCCCTGTGTGTCGGCCATGGAAGCATTCCTTCATGGTTGCCGCATTATGGAAGCAGTACCCGCTCGGCGGCGCAATGCCGCG
>JBCCLX010000393.1:0-4372 GCA_039026635.1 Pseudomonadota bacterium | reverse complement strand
CGGCGAAGGACTCTTCATCGAGATAGAGCTGCGCGGCCGGCACAGGGCGCACGGGCAGGCTGCCAGGGTTGGCGATCCCTGCGGCCTCGACGCGGGCCTGATAATGGTCGCGCACCGTCTCGGCCCGGGCGGCGAGGGCGGCGTCGATCTGGTCGTCGAGTGTGACCGGCGCTTCGGGCAGGTAGTCGAAGAGCGTGGCCAGGCGCTCATGGAAGAGCGGGAGCCAGTGTTCCATCCCCTGATGCTTGCGCCCCTCCGAGACCGCGGCATAGAGCGGGTCATCCACCCGTGGCGCCCCGAAGAGCTCCCGAAAACGGCCCCGAAAGCGCTGGATCGTCTCCTGCTCCAGGATCACCTCGGAGGCCGGCGCAAGCGAGAGCCGTTTGATCTTGGCGACCGTTCGCTGGGTGGAGGCGTCGAAGCGGCGCGCGCTCTCCAGCACATCGCCGAAGAAGTCGAGCCGCACCGGGTTGGTCGAGCCCGGAGGGAAGATATCGATGATCCCACCCCGGATCGCATAATCGCCGTGCTCGGCGACGGTCGAGGCGCGATTGAACCCCTTTCGGGCGAGCCAGGCCGTGAGCCCGTCCACATCCACGCGATGGCCGACCCGACCCTCGAAGCTGGCCTCGGCCACGGTCTCGCGCGCCGGCACGCGCTGGGTTGCGGCATTGAGCGTCGTGACGACGACGCAGGGCGCCTCGGGCGGGCGACTGGCCAGCCGGGCGAGCGTCGCCATGCGCTCGGCCGCGATCTCGGGGTTGGGTGAGACACGATCATAGGGCAGGCAATCCCAGGCTGGGAAGGCAAAGATCGGCAGGCCCGGCGCCCAGATTGCCAGCGCATCGCGCAAGGCCGCCGCCCTGGCATCGTCGCGCGCCACATGGATGACGGGTCCCTCTGCCCGCGCAGCGAGATCCGCGACGCGCTTGGCGTCATAGCCCTCGGGCGCCCCACCGACGGTGACGCGTCCTGGCCGCAGTGCATCCGGCTTATTCACCGGCGGGCACGTAGCCCCGCGCGCCCGCCGCCGCAAGGCCAACTGCGGTTAATCAGCCCTCATTTCCGGAACTGGAGCTCTTCCTCGCCGAGCGGCGCAAAGGCGGCCTCGATCACGGCGGGGTCTATGGCTTCAAGCGTGGCAGGCTGCCAGGCGGGCGTGCCCCCTTTCTCGATGATCGTCGCGCGCACGCCCTCGTAGAAATCGCCATGCGTCATGCAAAAGCGCGCAAGCCGATACTCGAGGGCCATGCAGTCTTCGAAAGAGAGGGCGGCACCGGCGCGGATCTGACGAAAGGCGAGCGCGGTGCAGGTAGGCGATTTTGAGCGGATGGCCGCGCGCTGCGCCTCTGCCCAGTCGTCGCCCATACCCTCCAGCCGTTCGAGCAAACCGTCCAGACTGCGCGCGGCAAAGGCCCGATCGATAGCCGATTGATCGCTCAGCTTCTGCGGCGCGATATGGCCGCCCAGAGCGCCCCCCGTCGCCTCCTCTTCGCCCGAGAAATTGAGCGCGCGGCCCTGCGGTTCCTGCTCCCAGCGGCCCTCGGCCAGCCAGTCGATCAGCCAGTCCACCCGATGCGAGGGAATCAGACGGTCGCAGACGCCGCCGGCTACCGCGTCCCCGCCCTTCAGCCGCGCCCCCGTCAGCCCGAGCCAGAGCCCCGTCTCGCCTTTGAGCCGCGGGAGGAACCAAGTGGCTCCGACGTCGGGGAACAGGCCGATCCCGGTCTCGGGCATCGCGAAGACCGTGCGCTCGGTGGCGATGCGATGGCTGCCATGGATCGAGACACCGACACCGCCCCCCATGACAATCCCATCCATGATCGCGATGTAGGGCTTGGGAAAATGGTGGATCTTCCAATTCAGCCGATACTCATCGGCATAGAAGGCGAAATTGGCACGGCCGCGCTCGCGGCCCGGTCGCCCCCCTTCATAGAGCGCCCGGATATCGCCGCCGGCGCAGAAGGCGCGATCGCCTGCCCCCTGGATCGCGACGGTCAGCACCCGTTCGTCGGCGGCCCAGGCGTCGAGCTGCACCTCCAGCGCAAGCGCCATCGCATGGGTCAGCGCGTTGAGGGCCTTGGGCCGGTTGAGCGTGATCAGCCCAAGCGCACCCCGCCGCTCGAACAGGATGTCCTCCCCCGCATCCGCCGCCGTCACCGCCATACCATTCTCCCCAAGGCCAGCCGTGAGCGCCACAATGCGGGGCGCGGGATCGGGGTCAAGACACAGCCCACACCCCTCACCCCCGCGCAGAGGGCGGTACCGTCAAGCGCGGCTGACTTGCCGTCTGCCGGGCGACCATGACACTAAGGAGCGATATCGCGAGGAGACGCCATGCTGCCCCCAGCCCCCTTCCCGATCGCCCGGCCGCGCCGGCTGCGCAGTGCCCCCTGGATCCGCGACATGGTGGCGGAGACCACCCTTTCGCCGGCCGACTTCATCTGGCCCTGCTTCGTCATCGAAGGGCGCGATGCGGTGACGCCGGTGGCGAGCATGCCGGGGGTTGAGCGTCTGACGGTCGACCGCCTTGTCGATGCTGCGGGGGAGGCGGCAGAGCTCGGCATACCCTGTATCGCGATCTTCCCGGAGACGCCGGATCATCTGAAGACGCCCGGCGCCGAGGAGGCCTGGAACCCCGACAATCTCGTCTGTCAGGCGACGCGGGCTGTGAAGGCGGCGCACCCCGGGCTCGGCGTGATGCTCGACGTGGCGCTCGACCCCTACAACAGCGATGGCCATGACGGGATCGTCTCCGACGGCATCATCCTGAACGACGAGACCCTGGACGCGCTCGAACGCCAGACCCTTGCCCAGGCCGAGGCGGGCGCGGATGTCATGGGCCCCTCGGATATGATGGACGGGCGCGTTGGGCGCATGCGCGCGGCCCTGGAGAAGGCGGGGCATACCGATGTCACGATCATGTCCTATGCGGCGAAATACGCCTCGGTCTTCTACGGGCCGTTCCGAGACGCTGTGGGCTCGGGCGGCGCGCTGAAGGGCGACAAGAAGACCTACCAGATGGATCCGGCCAATGGGGCAGAGGCGCTGCGTGAGGTGGCGATGGACCTCGCCGAGGGGGCCGATATGGTCATGGTCAAGCCTGGCATGCCCTATCTCGACGTCTGTGCGCGGGTGAAGGACGCCTTTAACGTGCCGGTCTTCGCCTATCAGGTATCCGGCGAATACGCGATGCTGCGCGCGGCCATGACGGCCGGTTGGCTCGCGCCCGAGAAGGGCATGCTCGAGAGCCTGATGGCCTTTCGGCGTGCCGGTTGCAGCGGGATCCTGACATACTTCGCCAAGGACGCGGCGCGCCTGCTCCGCACCGGCTAAACCCCATGCTTCGTTAACGCCCCATGGTGCACGATCTCGTCCCGGCGGCGGGATGAGAGGGCGAGGATTATGGAGGAGGAGGCGCTGCAGCCGGAGGCGGCGGCAATGTTCCGCCTGCGGCGCGGGGATGACGCAACGCCAGGCGTGGCCGAGGCGCTTGCCCATTATCTGGCCACCAAGCGCAACGCCCTCGCTCCCGCTCTCGGCCCGCGCGAGGCGCGTCCGGCCGTGATGCGCGCCGCCGCGCCCGCGCAGGCCGCCGCCATGATGCAACCGGCCGGGCCTGATGGCGATCATGGTTGGGAGGTCGCCGGCGCCATCGCCTACCGCTTCCAAGGCGTCAGTGCCTACGCCGCCTCCACCGCCGCGCTCTGCCGCCGGCATGGCCCTATCGGCGGGGCCTGGCGCAGCCTATTGGCCCGCGCGATGCAGGCGCGGGGACGGGCGGGCTGGCTGACCATCGAGGCGTTCTCGGTGGAACGTGCCTGGCGCGGGCGTGGCTTCGGCACAGCGCTCCTATCCTGGACGGTGCGTGAGGCAGCGCGCCTTGGCACGCGCGGCTGGCATGCAGAAGCCCCCGGCTGCAGTGTCGCCGCCCGCAGGCTCTATGCCCGGGCCGGCGCCGTGGAGGCCGGAGAGGTCGCCCTCGGCCCTCTGCGCCCCCTCCTGCAGCTTCCCGTGCTGATCCGCATCGAAGCGCCCTTCGACGGCGACAAGCGCTCCCCCGCACCCTATCTGCAAGGCGTGCTCGCAGAGGACCGCCACACAGGAAGCCGACCATGAGAATTGTCCGCCTCACAGCCCTCGTCACGCTCGTCGCCGGTGGCGGCATCCTTGCCGCCTCCTACACCCCGCCCCCCGCTGCAGAGACCGTGTTCGAGACCTCCGCGGGGCCCGTCACGGTCACGCGTCTGGTGAGCGGGCTCAACACGCCCTGGGCCGTCGCACCGCTGCCCGGCGGCGGCGCGCTCATCACCGAGAAGGGCGGGCGGCTCCTCCATTTCGATGACGCCTGGGAGAGCCGGACCATCAGCGG
>JBCCLX010000392.1:0-4418 GCA_039026635.1 Pseudomonadota bacterium | reverse complement strand
CTTGTCGAGGTGCTTGCTGAGGACGGTGATCACGCCATCGGGCGCGATGCGGATGAACGGGGTGAAGCTGCTGTCCCCGGCGCCGAGCGCTGCGGTCGGTTTGCCGTAGCCGATCAGCAGACCCGCGGTCACGCCGCCGGTCGCGCGCAGGAAGGTGCGGCGGTCGAGGCGGGTGGCGTCTGCACTGCTGGTCGCGGCAGAGTGGTTTGCGAAACGCATCATGGATCAGCCCTCCAGCTTCTTGGCGGCTGCATGGATGCCCGCGCGAATGCGGTGATAGGTGGCGCAGCGGCAGAGGTTGCCCGACATCATGTCGTCGATGTCCTGATCGCTCGGCGCCGGGTTCATCTCGAGCAGGCTGATCGCGGCCATCACCTGGCCCGACTGGCAGTAACCGCATTGTACGACGTCGAGCTCTTCCCAGGCCGTCTGCACCGCCTCGGCAATCGAGCCCGACACACCCTCGATCGTGGTGATCTCGGCGCCCTCGGCATCCTCGACGAAGAACGAGCAGGAGCGCGTCTGGATCCCGTCCACGTGCACTGTGCAGGCACCGCAGGCCGCGACCCCGCAGCCGAACTTAGTGCCTTTGAGCTTGAGCTCGTCCCGCAGCACCCAGAGGAGCGGTGTGCCCCTTGGACTGTCCACCGTCCGTTCTTGACCGTTGATCGTGAGCTTGATGGCCATCGGCCTGCCTCCTTAGGTGCCGTTCCCGCCGCACGGATCGGGGGTGGCGTGCCACCGGCGGGATGGGTTCCAGGGGGATCGGCGCGAGCGCGCGCGATCCATTGCCCATGAGGTAGGGGTTGGCCTGCTTGTGATCCAACCCCAATGCGCTTTGGCGCGGTTCTGTTTTTCCACCGCGGCATGCTTACATGACCCCCAGGCGGTGCTCGGCGCGCGCGAGGCGCGCTCCAGCGCAGCCGCAAATCTGGTTGACCCTCGCGCTCAAGCGTGGTCACCACGGAAGGGACAGCGGATGGGCGGCGGAGGCCGCGGGGACGCGATGATTTTGCTGAACCCCCTGATCGATTTGATGAGCGCTTGCGCGTTTTGTCTCTCGCGGCGCTGTGGACGGTTTCTGGTTGCGACGCTTGCCTCCCTCGCCGCCACCAGCGCGACGGCGCACCCTCATGTCTTCGTCGATGGTCAGCTCGATGTGGTGGTGAGTGCGGGGGAGCGCTTCGAGGCGGTGTCGGTGACGCTGCACTACGGTCCTTTCGAGACCCTCTACCTGCTCTCGGAGAACGGCATCACGTTGGATCCCGACCAGGGGCTTTCCGCGGCCCATCAGGAGGCGCTCGTCCGCCAGCTCGGCGTCTGGCCCGATGAGTTCGAGGGCTTTGCCCATCTGAGCCTCGCCGGGGAGCGACAGAGGTTGGGCAGGCCCGAAGCCCTGGTCGTCTTTCTCGAGGACGGCAATCTGCGGCTGCGCTATCGCCGTAGGCTCGAAGAACCGGCGGCAATGGCCGGTCGCGCGGCCGAGATCGCTTTCTACGAGGCGACCTATTTCTACGAGTTGCGCATGGTGAATGAGGCCGAGATCATCGGCGCGGCCGGTACCTGCGCGGCTGAGACCGTGCCCTTCAGCCCCTCGAATGAGCTTCTGGCACTGCAGACCTCACTCTTCGACATTCCACCGGACGAGACGCCGGATATCGACCATGTGGGTGCCTTCTTCGCCGATCGGGTGCGTCTCTCATGCGAGTGATCCTCGTGGTGCTGCCGCTGGTCCTGCTGGCAGTCGGCCTGTTCTTCTCAGGCGGCGTGATGGAGGCGGCGGGGCGTTGGGCCATCGACGCCCAGCGTGCCTTTCAAGACGAGATGGCCGGCGCCATCCGGGCGCTGCAGGCGGGTCAGCCCGGGGCGTGGCTCGCGCTGATGGCGGCGGCTGGGGCCTATGGGTTCGTCCATGCGGTCGGCCCGGGGCATGGCAAATACCTGATCGGCGGGGTGGGGCTTGGTTCGACAGTGTCGGTGGCACGGCTCCTCGGCGTCGCCTTCCTCTCGAGCCTTGCCCAAGCGCTCTGGGCCATTCTGCTCGTCTATGGCGGGTTTTTCGTGCTGGAAGTGTCGGCGCGGCAGCTGGCGACCTTGGCCGAAGCCTATCTGGCGCCAGCGAGCTACATCGCGGTGGCAGCAATCGGTGGGGTCCTCGCTCTCCGCGGCGGGCGGGCGCTCTGGCATCACCTTGCGCCGGGGCCGCTCTTGGCGCCCAAGTTGGCCTTGGCCGGCCATGACCAGCACGACGCCTATCATCCCGGTGGGCATGGGCATTTGGACGGGCATGGGCATGCTCAGGGCGAGCATGATCATGACGACTGCGGCTGCCATGCCCATGGTCCGCGACCTGAGGATGTGGCAGCGCTCGGATCCCTGCGCGATGCTGTTGCGTTGATTGGCAGCATCGCCATCCGCCCCTGCACCGGCGCGATCTTTTTGCTCGTGATCGCATGGCAGATGGACATCGCCTGGGCTGGCGCTGCGGCGGTGATCACAATGGGGCTGGGAACGGGCATGCTGACGAGCCTCGTTGCCGTCTCGAGCGTGCTCGCCCGCGGTCTGGCCATGGGATATGGCGCGACGGCGGGGGTTCTCACGCTGGCGCTGCCCACGCTGCAATTCCTCTCTGGCCTGCTCATCGTCTGGTTCAGCCTCGTGCTGCTCGGCCTGCGCAGCTTCTGAGGCCTGCTGCACTGCTGGCCCGTGGGCTGGCCCGGGATTGATGGTCCCTGGCTACTGGCGCGCTTTGGCGATTGCGCGGATCTCATCTGGCGTCACCAGCCCATCGCCATCCATGTCGACGCGGCCAAAGGCAGTGCTCTCGCGGCCATGGCGCTTGATCATCGCCGCGCGGCCGAGCCCGTCCTCAGCGTTCAGATGAATGAAGCGGGTGAACTCTTCGAGCGTCAGCATCGTGTCGGCATCTGCGTCGGCGGTCCGGAAGTTGGCGATCAGACGCTCCCGGTCGGTCTCCGCCGCCGCCGTGGTGAGATCGATGAGGAGGCTGCACAGAGTAGGCTCGCCTGCTGGGATCGCGTCATCGATCAACTCCTAGGTTTCGTGAGTGCCTATGCCCGAGGGGTCCTGCGGCCTGACGGAGGCAACTGCCGCGACCTGCAAACCCAAGGCTCCGTCCCCGATCAGGCCAGGAGCAGGATCCCGTCGTCAATCGCGTTGGCATTCACGATCGCCGCCTCCTCTGAGCAGGCAAAGAGGATCATGGCCTCGCCCCGGGTGATCGCCCCGGTTGTCAGCTCCGAGACCCAGAAGGCCCGCCCCGAACCGTCGGCGATCCGCCCGTAGGTGTTGGTGTAGAGGACGTCGAAGAAGGCGCCAGCGTCGCTGTTGGAGCCGTTCAGGAGCGCGAACTCTTCGCTCGCCGCAAAAGCCTCGGCGACCACCTCCATGGCGACACCACCCGCAATGATCTCGGTCCAATAGGTGACGCCCGGCGCATCGCCAAAGCGGTTGAAGGCGGTGTCGTAGAGCAGTGCAACCTTCGTGGCATCCGCATTCGTCACCGCCTCAACCGTCACGTCGTCGAAGCTGATGGTCTCGATCGAGAGCAGGTCCTGCGGCGCGCCACCGAGAGGTGTCAAACGGAAGCCGCCATCCAGAAACTCGACGACATAGCTGCTGAGGATGCCGGGTAGGCGCGCACTGTCCTGGCCGGGCCCGCCGTTAACCTCGCGCGGTGTCGCCGTATCGGGAAGGGTGAAGCCATCGTCGCCGCCGGTGCCATCCTGGCGCAGGATCGTATCGCCAGGCGGCTCGAAGCGGATGACCACCTCGGCGCGATCGGTCCCGCCTCGACCATCGCTGATCGTGTAGGAAAAGCCGTCGCTGAGCGTGCTGCCAGCGGGCAGATCCGCGAAAGCCGCGCCGTGGTCGTAGGTGAAGGCACCCGTCGACGTCGCCGAAACGGTCGCGCCCGAGGGCAGCGTGACCGGCTCGCCCGGCGTCGCGCCGGCGAGTATCGTCAGCGTGAGGGTATCGCCATCGGGATCGGTATCGGGACCGGCGCCGTTCTCGGCAAAAACACTGCCTGAGACCGCCCCGATGGTTGTCCGGACAAAAACGTCGTCGCGCGCTTCTGGCGATCTGTTGCTCGTGGGTCCTGGATCCGGGTCGGGCGCGGCCCCACCCGGTCCTCCGCCCGGTGCCCCACCTGGCGGACCGGGGTCATTGGGCAGCGGCGGTGCTTGCAGTGTGATCCTGACGATCCCGGTGTCCTCATTCCCCGGGCCGTCCGAGATCGTGTAGTGCAGCGTATCAATCAGCGGCGTATCAGGGGTGCCGGGCAGGACGGTGGGCGTGTAGAGGATGCGGTCCGCTGCGCCCGCGCTGGAGAGGATCTCCGCGAGGCCCGTCGTCAGGCTCAGATCGAGCGCGGTGATCGTCAGCCCATCGCCTTG
>JBCCLX010000391.1:0-4422 GCA_039026635.1 Pseudomonadota bacterium | reverse complement strand
CGGCGCGGCCTCGGTCCAGGCCTTCGAGATCGAGGGGCTGGTCGGCACCTCGGCGGCGCCCGCGGTCCTCTCTTATCTCTTCCACCGCATCGGCGACCGGCTCGACGGGCGGCCGACGCTCCTGATCATCGACGAGGGCTGGCTCGCGCTCGATGACGAGGGCTTCGCGGGCCAGCTGCGCGAATGGCTGAAGACGCTGCGCAAGAAGAACGCCTCGGTGATCTTCGCGACCCAGTCGCTCAGCGACATCGACGCCTCGGCGATCGCGCCCGCGATCATCGAGAGCTGCCCGACCCGGCTGCTCCTGCCCAACGAACGGGCCATCGAGCCCCAGATCACGGCGATCTACCGGCGCTTCGGCCTCAATGACCGCCAGATCGAGATCCTCGCCCGGGCCACGCCCAAGCGCGACTACTACTGCCAGTCGCGGCGCGGCAACCGGCTCTTCGAACTCGGCCTCTCGGAAGTCGGCCTCGCGCTCTGTGCGGCCTCCTCCAAGTCCGACCAGACCCTGATCTCGGAGCTCCTCGCGGAGCATGGGCGCCAGGGCTTTCTCGCCGCCTGGCTCGAGGCCCGCGGTGTCGGCTGGGCCGCCGAGTTGATCCCGGACCTCACCAATCTCGCGCCGGAGCCCGAGGCGCCGGACGCCCCGATCCCCCAAGCTCCCGAACCCGCAGAGGAGACCACCCCATGACCCATGCCGCCCATCGCCTGTCCAAGCTCGCCAGCGCCTCCGCACTGGCCGTGGCGCTCGCCGCCCCTATCGGCCTGTCGCCGATCTTCGCGATGCCGGCCCAGGCCTTCCTCTTCGGCGGAGGCGGGCGCATCGTCTACGACCCGCGCAATCACGCCGAGAACATCCTCTCCGCCGCCCGCGCGCTCGAGCAGATCAACAACCAGATCACCCAGCTGCAGAACGAGGCGCAGATGCTCATGAACCAGGCCCGCAACCTCGCGAGCCTGCCCTATTCCTCGCTGCAGGCGCTGCAGCAGAATGTCGACCGGACCCGGCAGCTTCTGAGCCAAGCGCAGAACATCGCCTTCGATGTCGCCCAGATCGATCAGGTCTTCCAGCAGGACTATGCCAATATCCCCATGGCCGCACCCGAGGCTCAGCTTCTGGCCGATGCCCGGTCCCGCTGGGAAAACACCGTCGGCGGGCTGCAGGACGCGCTCCGCGTGCAGGCGGGCGTCGTCGCCAATCTCGACGGCCAGCGCGCTGAACTCTCCTCCCTCGTCGGCGAAAGCCAGTCCGCCGTCGGCGCCCTGCAGGCCACGCAAGCCGGCAACCAGCTCCTGGCTCTACAGTCCCAGCAGATCGCCGACCTGATCGCGGTCGTGGCCGCCAATGGCCGCGCAACCGCGCTCGTCGAGGCCGAGCGGTCCGCGGCGGCCGAACAGGGCCGCGTCCAGCGCGAGCGGTTCCTCACCCCGGGCGCGGGCTACCAGCCCGGCAATGCCCGCATGTTCAACAACTGACCGGGGGCAGGCCCATGGAGGGATCGGTCCTCGCGCGCATCGCGGCCATCGTCTTCGTCGCCATCGCGATCACCGCGGCGGTGGTGGAGATGGGCCGGGACGAGGCGAGGCAGGCGGCGCGTCCGGCGGCTCCGCTCACGCCGGAGGCCGATCCCTTGCGCGCCGAACAGCGGCGTTGCCAGGAATTGGGCGAGGCCGCGGCTTCCGATCCCGACTGCCTCGCCGTCTGGGCCGAAACCCGCGACCGCTTTCTCGGACGGGAACGCGACCAGACCGGAAGCGAGTGAGCCATGGGCGACACCGGCGTCATCGACACCTTCCTCGGAGTCTTCACCTCCTATATCGACAGCGGCTTCGGGCTGCTCGGTGGCGAGGTCGCCTTCATCGCCAGCACGCTCATCGTGATCGACGTGACGCTCGCCGCACTCTTCTGGGCCTGGGGCGCGGATGACGACATCATCGCCCGCCTCGTGAAGAAGACCCTTTTCGTGGGCGTCTTCGCCTGGCTCATCTCCAACTGGAATAGCCTTGCGGCCATCGTCTTCGACAGTTTCGCGGGGCTGGGTCTCTTGGCCTCCGGCACCGGCTTCTCGCCCGCCGATCTCCTGCGCCCCGGCCGGGTGGCCCAGACCGGGCTCGATGCCGGGCGGCCGCTTCTGGAATCCACCGCCGATCTCATGGGATTCGTCGCCTTCTTCGAGAACTTCATCCAGATCGCCTGCCTGCTCTTCGCCTGGGCGCTGGTGCTCTTGGCATTCTTCCTGCTCTCCGTGCAGCTCTTCGTGACGCTGATCGAGTTCAAGCTGACGACCCTTGCGGGCTTCGTGCTGATCCCCTTCGGCCTCTTCGGCAAGACCGCCTTCATGGCCGAGCGCGTGCTCGGCAATGTCGTTTCCTCCGGCATCAAGGTGCTGGTGCTCGCGGTGATCATCGGCATCGGCTCGACGCTCTTTGGCCAGTTCACCGCTGGGTTCGGGGGCGTGACGCCCACCATCGACGAGGCCATGGCGATCGTGCTGGCGGCGCTCTCGCTCCTCGGTCTCGGCATCTTCGGGCCGGGCATCGCAACCGGCCTCGTCTCTGGTGGGCCGCAACTGGGCGCAGGGGCCGCCGTCGGCACCGGGCTCGCCGTGGGCGGCGCGGCCGTCGCGGCGGGTGGCGGGGCCCTGCTCGGTGCCCGCGGGGCCGGAGCACTGGCCTCGGGCGGGGCCGCCGCCACGCGCGGAGCTGCTGCCGCCACCGGGGCAGCGTCCACCGCCTACAGCCTCGGATCCATGGGTCAGACTGGGGCCGCGGGTGTGGCCTCCGGAGTCGGCGGTGTGGCCCGGGCCGCGGGATCCGCGGCCGCATCACCCCTGCGCCGCGCCGCCGCCTCGGCCTCCGAAGCGGTAAAGGCAAGCCACGCCGATGGTGCCCGCGCGGGCTTCACCGCCACCGGGGGCACCTCCTCGCTCGGTAGCGGGACAGGCGCGCCGACCGCAATGTCCGCCCCGACAGGCAGTCCACCGGCCTGGGCGCGCTCCATTCGCCGCAGCCAGGCCATGAGCCATGGCGTTTCCGCCGCCACTCACGCGCTGCGCGCCGGGGACAGCCCCGGCTCCGGCGCCTCCGTTTCCCTCTCTGAAAGCGATCGCTCATGAGCTTCTTCAAACGCGCTGCCGCGCATTACGGCAAGATCCCAGACCCCGAGACCCCTTACCAGAAGGCCGCCCAGGTCTGGGACGAGCGCATCGGCTCTGCCCGGGTGCAGGCGAAGAACTGGCGCCTCATGGCCTTCGGCTGCCTCGTCCTCGCGGGCGGCTTCGCCACGGCCCTGGTCTGGCAATCGGCGCGCGGCACCGTGGTGCCCTACGTCGTCGAGATCGACCGGCACGGCGAGGCGCGCGCCGTCGAGGCCGCCAGCGCCGGGTATCGCCCCAGCGATCCGCAGATCGCCTGGCATCTCGCCCGCTTCATCGAGGAGGTCCGGGGCCTGCCCGCCGATCCCATCGTCGTGCGGCAGAACTGGCTCCGCGCATACGAGTTCACCACCGACCGCGGCGCGCTGGCGCTGAACGATCACGCCCGCGCCAATGATCCCTTCACGCGGGTCGGCGAGGACCAGGTCTCGGTCGAGGTCTCGAGCGTCATCCGCGCCTCGCCCGACAGTTTCCGGGTGGCCTGGTCCGAGCGGCACTACGAGAACGGTCAGCTCGCCCGCACCGAACGCTGGACCGCGATCCTGACCATCGTGATCGACACGCCGCGCACGGCGGACCGTCTGCGCGCGAACCCTCTCGGAATCTATGTAAACGCGATCAATTGGTCGCGGGAGATGAGCCAATGACCCGACCGATCCTGCCCACCGCGCTCCTCGCCACCACGCTTCTGGCCGGCTGCGCCAGCGACCGCCCGCCTGCATTCGCCTATGACGATGCGGTTCCGCCCTTGCCGACACCGCCTGCCACGGCACCCGATAACCGGCCGCGCCCGCTCCATGTTCCGCCTGCCTGGACCCCGAGTCGGGGCGGGGAGGCGGCGGCGACTCCCGTCGCGCAGGTCGGCAATGCCAATGCGGCCGCGCGCGTCGAACCGCGGCAGGCCGGGTATTTCAACGCGATCCAGATCTACCCTTGGTCGGAAGGCGCGCTCTATCAGGTCTACGCCGCCCCGGGCCAGATCACGACCATCGCGCTCGAACCCGGCGAACGCCTAGCGGGCACCGGCCCGATCGCGGCGGGCGACACCGCGCGCTGGATCATTGGCGACACCGAAAGCGGCGCGGGCCGCGACACCCGCGTCCTCGTCCTCGTGAAACCGACCCGGCCCGATATCAGCACGAACCTCGTGATCTCGACCGACCGGCGGGCCTACCTGATCGAGCTCAACGCCAGCGAAGAGACCTGGATGCCCGCCATCTCCTGGGCCTTTCCGCGCGCGCCCAACGCCCCACGCATCGCGCCG
>JBCCLX010000390.1:0-4423 GCA_039026635.1 Pseudomonadota bacterium | reverse complement strand
CGAGCGGCACGACCGTCGTGGGCAGGATCTCTCGACCGTCCGCGTCGAGCAGGCCGAAGGCGAGCGGGATGACCAGCGGCTCCCGGCGCTCTCCGGCCATCGTGCCGGGCTGTTGGCGGCAGGTCAGCGTCAGCGTTCTGCCATCCCAGGCTTCCTCGACCGCAAGCCGTGGCGTTCCCGGTGTCGACCACCAGCGGGCAAACCGCGTGAGGTCCATCCCGAGCGCGTCCTCGAAGCAGGCGCGGAACTGCTCGACCGTGCAGGCTTGCCCGTCATGACGGTCGAAATAGAGATCGAGGGCGCGGCGATACCCATCTGCGCCCACGAGCGTGCGCAGCATGCGGATCACCTCCGCGCCCTTCTCGTAGACCGTTGCCGTATAGAAGTTGTTGATCTCCACATAGGCCTCAGGCCGCACCGGATGGGCGAGCGGGCCCGCGTCTTCGGGGAACTGGCGGGAGCGGAGCGTCTTGACCGCGTCGATGCGGCAGACGGCCTCCGAACGCTCGTCCTCGGAGAAACACTGATCGCGGAAGACGGTGAGACCCTCTTTCAGGCAGAGCTGGAACCAGTCGCGGCAGGTGATCCGGTTGCCGGTCCAGTTGTGGAAATACTCATGGGCCACGATGCCCTCGATCAGCTCGAAATCGCGGTCCGTCGCCGTCTCGGGGCTGGCGAGCACGTATTTCGAGTTGAAGACGTTGAGCCCCTTGTTCTCCATTGCGCCCATGTTGAAGTCATCGACGGCGACAATCTGGAAGATGTCGAGATCGTATTCGCGGCCATAGGCGCGCTCGTCCCAGATCATCGAGCGTTTGAGCGCATCCATGGCATAGGCGCAGCGTGCTTCGTCTCCGGCGCGGACCCAGAGGCGCAGGGCGACCGATCGGCCGGAAGCTGTGGTGAAGCTGTCGTCATGGGAGACGAGCTGGCCTGCAACGATGGCGAAGAGATAGGCGGGCTTGGGGTGCGGGTCGTGCCACTCCGCAAAGTGACGCCCGCCCGGCAGCGGACCGCTTGCGCCCGGATTGCCGTTGGAGAGCAGGATCGGGACACTCTCGGCATCCGCTTCGAGGCGTACCGTGAAGGGCGCCATCACATCCGGACGATCCGGGTAGAAGGTGATCTTGCGAAACCCTTCGGCCTCGCATTGCGTGCAGAACATGCCCTTGGAGAGATAGAGGCCCTCGAGTTCGGTGTTGCTCTCCGGGTCGATCTCGGTCGTGCAGTCCCAGTCGAAGCTGGGGCCGGGCAGGGCGGCGGGTGGGATCGTCAGGCCCTCGGGGTCGAGCAGGGGGCCATGGCCGGCGGGCGCATCGGCGCTGCCTTGCGCGCTGACCGCTTGGCCGTCGATCGTGGCGGAGACGAAGGCGAGGCGGCGCCCCTGGAGGCGCAAGGGGGGCAGACCTGCGGGCTCATCGGGCAGAGGCTGTCGATCCGGGTTGAGGCGGAAGGCGATGCGGGCGCGCACGCGGGTGGCGCGTTCGTCGAGATCGATGTCGAGTTGGACCCGATCGACCAGCCAATCGGGCGGTCGATACGCCGCCAAGCGCACGGTCGTGTCGACCGTGGTCTCGGGGGCTGCGTCGAGGGCTGCGTCGGGGCCGCTGGCGCTGATCTCAGGCATTGGGATCCTTTTGACTGTTGCGCAAGCGATAGCGCGATTGGCGCGCTGTGCCAGCCCCTCACGGGCGTCTCTGCAACGCGGTCGGTCTTGCTGGGATGCTGCGATCAGGCTCGACGAGCCGGGACGGTTCCGTGGCGGGCCGGCATGGCATAGATGGCGGGGGCGTCGGCGCGTGACCGACGTTGGTTGCGAGACGCCCAAGGCGGGGATGCGATGACGACAACGCGCAAGGACGCGCATGCCGGTGGCGCCGGCAAGGGGCGCGGGAAGACGAGCGCAAAGTCCTCGACGGGTGGGCGCAAGGGCGGCGGTGCCAAGCGGGCGGGCAAAACGGCCCCACGCCGCGGGGCCGCGCGTGGGATCGCACGGCCGAGCGAACCGGGTGCGGCGCGCTACGCTTTGGCGGCCCTAGCGCTCGTTCTCGTCCTTTCGGCCCTACGCCTTGGGGTGAATGCGCTCGACTTGATCCCTGTGCATTTTGACGAGGCGCAGTACTGGGCCTATGGGCAGGAGCTGGCTTGGGGGTACTTCTCGAAGCCGCCTCTTGTGGGGGCGGTCATCCGCGTGACGACGGATTTTGGGGGGGACACGCTCTTTGCCTTGCGCCTTGGCTCGGTGCTCGCCCATGCCCTCATCGCCCTCGGGCTTTTCCTGCTGGGGCGCCGGCTTTTCGATGCGGCAACCGGCTTCTGGGCCGCAGCTGCCTATTCGCTGGCGCCTGGGGTCACGGTCTCGGCTCTGATCATGTCGACCGATCCCGTGATGATGGTCTTTTGGATCATCGCGCTCTTGGCTTGGGTGCGCGCGGCCGAGGGGGGGCGCGACGCGGATTGGGCACTGATGGGGGCTGCCATCGGGCTCGGCGCGCTGGCGAAATACACAATGCTGGTCATGCCTGTGGGCGCGCTCGCCTATGGGCTTTTCTCGGCGCGCGGGCGCGACTGGCGGGGGACGGGCATTGCCACGGCGACAGCGCTCTTGGTGCTCGGCCCGAACCTGCTCTGGAACTGGCAGAACAGCTTCGCGACCGTCACCCATGTGGCCGAGGATGCCGATCCCGGGCAGGGCTATTTCAACCCCATCGAGTTTCTCGAGTTCACGGGTGCGCAGCTTGGGGTGATCGGGCCGGTCATCTTTGTTGCCATCCTCGCGGCTTTCTGGTGGCGGCGCGATTGGCGGGATGACTGGCGCATGCGGGTGCTGGCTTGGCAGACGGGAACGCTCCTCTTCGCCATGCTGATCCTCGCCTTTCTCACGCGCGCGCAGCCGAACTGGGCCGCCCCGGCCTATGTGGCCGGCTGCCTTTTTGCGGCTCGCTGGCTCTTGATCGCAGGTTTTGGGCGGGCGCTCCGCTGGCAGGCCGGGATCGGTGTCTTGGCGATGATCGCGGTCTATGCGACCGCCGCGCTTTATGCCGGCAGGGCCGAGACGCTGCTGCGGGGGCCCGATCCCTTCAAGAAGATGCGGATCGCCGATCCCTTCTGCGGGCCAGCCCTGGCGGCAATGGCAGAGGAGGGGGCCGAGGTCCTGCTCTCAACCGACCGGCGCCGGCTCTCGGAATGCATGTTCCTGGGTGGGATCGGATGGGACGAGATCGCGGTCTACAACGACGGGCCCTATCAGAACCATCACGAGCTTGTCGCGACACTGGCGCCGGGGGACGCGCGCCCGATGGTTCTGGCGCTCCTCGGCGATGGCCGCAAAATCGCGGCGCGCTTCGAGGAGGCGCGGCTTATCGATGAGGGCCGCTTCGCCACGCATCGCGACCGCGACTACCCCTACGCGATCTGGTTCGTGCAGGGTTTCGAGGGCTATCCGCCCTCGGATGAGCGGGGCTAGCGGCGCCGATCAGGCCGGGGTGTCGACCAGATCGAGGTAGACTGGGCGGGGATCGAACTCCTCGAGACCGCGGCGCGTCCAATCCGCAAAGGCCGCTTGATCACCCGGCGCAGGCTCGCCCTCGGTCACTTCCTCGAACAGCTCGTTGTCGCCAGGGCTTGCCCAGTCCGCCCGCGCCAGGCGCTGACGCTCCGTCTGCAAAAAGGCCAGGAAGGCATCGCTCTCTCCGCGCGCGTGCTGGATCGCGGCCAGGCGATAGAGTTCGGCCGCATGGTCGAAGGGGTCGACCGTGCCGGCTGCACGGGCCGCCATGATCGCAGCCTCCGACCGGCGCCAGGCCACATTGAGCGCCCCGGCGCGCACCTCGGCCTCGGCCCAGATCCCGTGATGGCGCGCAAGCCCGGTCGACTGCGGGCCGAAGGTCTGAAGCACGACAGGCAGCAGATCCGCCATCATCTCGCGCGCAGCCCAGGGGTCCTCTTTGCTGGCGATGCAGAGCACCAGCGCATGGGTCGCTGCGATCTGACGCTCTGGCGATGGCGAGGACTTGAGGACGGCTTTGTAATGCGGGATCGCGGTGGCGCAGTCGCCTGTCGCGGCGGCCTCCTCGGCCGCGCGCCAGATCGCTTCCGGATCGGCCGCCGCTGCCGCGTCGGTGGAGCCGGCCGAGGCCACCACTGGGGTGGCGGGCAGCCCGAGACCCGCGCTGATGACGGCGGCGCCGAGCAGGAAGGCTCTCAGACGCTGAGCCCCCCTTGGCGTCCTCCTCCGCGTTGCCCGTGGTGCGCTCTCTTCGGCGCGCCAGGACGGTGCAGACAGTGTTACCGACGACGCTTTGAACGATGCAAAAACAACTGACATCATTGGCAGGACCCCCAATCGGCACGGCGCTTCTCGAAGAAGGCGGCGATCCCCTCCGCCGCTTCCTTCGTTTCCCAACGGTCTGCGAGGGCGTCG
>JBCCLX010000389.1:0-4482 GCA_039026635.1 Pseudomonadota bacterium | reverse complement strand
GGTCGGCCTGCAGGCGCGCCTGATGAGCCAGGCCATGCGCAAGCTGACCGGCTCGATCAGCCGCTCGAAATGCATGGTTATCTTCATCAATCAGATCCGCATGAAGATCGGCGTCATGTTCGGCTCTCCGGAGACGACGACGGGCGGCAATGCCCTCAAGTTCTACTCCTCGGTCCGCCTCGACATCCGCCGCATCGGCGCGCTCAAGGACCGTGACGAGGTGATCGGCAACCAGACCCGCGTGAAGGTGGTGAAGAACAAGGTGGCGCCGCCCTTCAAGCAGGTGGAGTTCGACATCCTCTATGGCCATGGGATCTCCAAGACCGGCGAGTTGATCGATCTTGGCGTCAAAGCCGGCGTCGTCGAGAAATCCGGCGCCTGGTACAGCTATGGCGATCAGCGGATCGGGCAGGGGCGTGAGAACACCCGTGCCTTCCTAGCCGAGAACCCGGATATCGCCCTGGAGATCGAGGACAAGATCCGCGCCGCCCACGGCCTCGATTTCGACGCGGGATCGGATGCGGGTGAGGATGTGCTGGAGGCGTAAGCCCTTCGTCCGTCGGACACCATGTGGCGCGGCATCCTCGGACGAGGGCGCCGCGCTTTCCTTTGCTGCAGTGCAGCTCCGCGCGCGCTGCATGGCTCCCATGCATGTGACGGTCTTGTGACAGCGGAAAAGGCCACCTAGATATTTGTCTAGTTGTATAGGAGATGTGCTATGACTCTGTCGGAGATGATCACAACCCTTGTCGAGCGGCTTCGCCGCGCCCGTGAGCGTCGCGAGGCCATTCAGACCCTCAAGACCTATGACGACGCGCTGTTGCGTGACCTCGGGATCACGCGGGACGAGATTGAGGACTATGTGGATGGGTTGGCCGGCCCGCAGGCGGGGCGACGGCACGATCCGACGGGCACCGTGGTGCCGTTCGCGCGACCCGCGCGCCCCATACAGCCTTACGCCCGCGCTCTCAATTGAGCGACCAGCCCGGGAGAGGGGCGCCGACACCGGCCGTGCGCGCCCGCTCCCAGGCCAGGGCAGCCACCGCGTGATCGCCCACGGCGACGCCGCGGAAAAAGAGCGCTTGGGGTCGGGATGGATCGGGCCCGGCCTTGAGCCTGCCCGACACCAGATCGCCAAGATCGCCGGAGACGAGCGCGGGGTCGCAGAGCTTGTGACCACTCGCCGCCTCCTGCACCGTATCATCGATCACGATGCGCCCGAAGGCCGAGTTCCCCTCGGCCTTCCAGGGCAACCCCAGATCGGTGACGGCGGCAAAGGCGCCGGGCTTCAGCCAGCGGGCATCCAGAAACGGCTGCAGCTCGAAGTCGAGCGTCACCGAGGTGACCACCAGATCCGCGCCGTCGAGCGCGCTCTCTGCATCAGGCGCAGCGATGGCCTTGAGCCCCATGGCTTCGGCCTTGTCGCACAGGCGCCCGACGCTCGACCCGCCGCGGCCGAAGGCGCGCACTTCCGTAAGCGGAAAGAGGGCGGCAAAGGCATCGAGATGCGTGCGCGCCTGTAGCCCGGTGCCGACAAAGGCGATGACGCGTGAGGCCGGATCCGCCATGCGGCGCGCGGCCACAGCGCTAAGGCCGGCCGTCCGCACCCCCGTGATCCAGCCCGAGCCCATGACAGCGCGGAGCAGCCCCGTCTGACCATCGAGCAGGATGATCACCCCCTCGATGCCGGCAAGCCCCCGCGCGGCATTGCCCGGCGCCACCGTCACGGTTTTGACGACTGTCGTGTCGGCCGCCCCGCCGGTCGAAAGCGTCGCCATCATGTACCGCCCGTCACCGGGCACGACGCTCGCCTTGGGCGCGGTCAGCACGCCGCCCGAGAGCGCCTCTTCCACGCAATCCAGGATCTCCAGCGGGCTGATGCCAAGCCCTTCAAGCGCGGCGTCGCCCAACACGATCGGGGTCTCATCAGCCATCGCGGTCCCTCCCAAAACAGGGCTCAGAGCCTCGCGCGGGGGTGGGCAGCCTGGCAAGGCCGCAGGGCTTGCTGGACAGCGTGAAACCCCGCCGATACATCCGCCCTCAAGCAATTGGGAACGGGACGTCATGGCCAGCCTCAACGAGATCCGCGCGAGCTTCCTCGACTACTTCGCCAAGCAGGGGCACGCGGTCGTGCCGTCCTCGAGCCTTGTGCCGCGCAACGATCCGACGCTGATGTTCACGGCCGCCGGCATGGTGCAGTTCAAGAACCTGTTCACCGGTCTCGAGCATCGGGACTATACGCGCGCCGTGACGTCGCAGAAATGCGTGCGCGCAGGCGGCAAGCACAATGATCTCGACAACGTCGGTTACACGGCGCGCCATCATACCTTCTTCGAGATGCTCGGGAATTTCTCCTTCGGCGATTACTTCAAGGCCGATGCGATCCCCTTCGCCTGGGAGCTGGTGACGAAGGAGTTTGACATTCCGGCAGATCGCCTGTTGGTCACGATCTACCATGACGATGAGGAGGCGGCGGCGCTCTGGAAGAAGGTCGCGGGCCTGCCCGATGAGCGGATCTTGCGCATCGCGACAGACGACAACTTCTGGACCATGGGTCCGACCGGCCCCTGCGGCCCCTGCTCCGAGATTTTCTTGGACCATGGCCCCGAGATCTGGGGCGGCCCGCCGGGCAGTCCGGAGGAGGATGGCGACCGGTTCATGGAGATCTGGAACCTCGTCTTCATGCAGTTCGAGCAGTTCGAGGACCGCCCCCGCGCCGATCTGCCAAGCCCGAGCATCGACACTGGCATGGGGCTCGAGCGTGTGGGCGCGGTGCTGCAGGGCAAGCACGACAATTACGACACGGATCTCATGCGCGCGCTGATCGAGGCCTCGGCCCATGCCTCCAACAGCGATCCCGACGGGCCGGGCAAGACGCATCACCGCGTGATCGCCGATCATCTGCGCTCGACCTCCTTCTTGATGGCCGATGGGGTGCTGCCCTCTAACGAAGGGCGCGGCTATGTGCTCCGCCGGATCATGCGGCGCGCGATGCGGCATGCGCATCTGCTCGGCGTGCAGGACCCGTTGATGCACCGGCTGGTGCCGGAGCTCGTGCGCCAGATGGGCCAGGCGTTCCCGGAGCTTGTCCAGGCCCAGACGCTGATCACCGAGACGCTGGAGCGCGAGGAGATCCGCTTTCGTCGGACCCTCGACCGCGGTCTCGGCCTGCTGGCCGAGGAGATCGACCAGCTGCCTGATGGCGCGGCGCTGCCCGGTGAGACGGCCTTCAAGCTCTACGACACCTACGGCTTCCCGCTCGATCTCACGCAGGACGCGCTGCGCGAGCAGGGCCGCAGCGTCGACACCGACGGCTTCGACCGCGCGATGGCCGAGCAAAAGGCCCAGGCCCGCGCGGCCTGGTCGGGCTCGGGCGAGGCGGCGGAGGAAGGCGTGTTCTTTGCCGTGCGCGAAGAGGCGGGCGCCACTGAGTTCCTGGGCTATGAGACCGAGGGCGCCGAGGGCGTGATCCGCGCTGTGATCAAGGAGGGCGCGGCGGCGGAGGCGGCCGAGGCGGGCGAAAGCATCGCCCTCGTCCTCAACCAGACCCCGTTCTATGCCGAAAGTGGCGGGCAGGTGGGCGATACGGGCGTGATCGAGGGCGCGACCGGCCGCGCGCGCGTGACGGATGTGAAGAAGAAGGCCGGCGATCTCTTCGTCCATATGGCGATGGTGGAAGAGGGGCGGCTCGCGGTCGGCGATCCCGTGAAACTCACCGTCGACAGCGCCCGTCGCGCCGCGATCCGCGCCAACCATTCGGCCACCCATCTGATGCACGAGGCCCTGCGCGGCGCGCTCGGCGATCATGTGGCGCAGCGGGGCAGCCTGGTGGCGCCCGACCGTCTGCGCTTCGACTTCCAGCATCAGGAGGCGATGAGCGCGCAGGAGATCGCGCGCGTCGAGGCGGAGGTGAACACCCTCGTGCGCCAGGATGCGCCGGTCGTCACGCGCCTGATGACGCCGGATGATGCGGTGGCCGAGGGGGCTCGCGCGCTCTTCGGCGAGAAGTATGGTGAGGAAGTGCGCGTCGTCTCCATGGGTGCGCGGCCGGACGGCTCCGAGGGGCCGGCGGGGCGGACCTATAGTCTCGAGCTTTGCGGTGGCGTCCATGTGGGGCGCACAGGCGAGATCGGGCTCTTCAAGATCGTCGGCGAGGGTGCCTCGGCCGCCGGTATCCGACGCGTCGAGGCGCTGACTGGCGAGGCCGCGCTCCAGCACTTGGCGGGACGCGAGGCCGCGCTCGAAGCAGTGGCCGGGGCCTTGAAGGTGCGGCCGGCGGAGGCGCCGGACCGGGTAACCGCGCTGCTCGCGGAACGGCGCCAGATGGAGCAGGAGATCGCGGCCCTTCGCAAGGAGCTGGCTCTCGGCGGTGGGGGCGGGCAGGGCGCCGAGGCGCGCACTATCGCGGGCGTTCCCTTCCTCGCGCAGAGCCTGCCGGGCGTGAACCCCAAGGACCTGCGAGGCCTGGTGGACGAGCACAAG
>JBCCLX010000388.1:0-4496 GCA_039026635.1 Pseudomonadota bacterium | reverse complement strand
CGCGATCGCGAAGCTCGCTCAACCTCTCGACATCGTAGAGGAGCAGCATTTGCAGCGCGACACCGCAGGCGACCAACGGCAGGATCAGCGCGAGCATCACGGTCTTGTTCAGGTTCATCGACGGCATCCTCGGCGGCAGCGTCCTGCACTCACCACGATCCATCGACTGTCGACGTAAAGATCCGCTAAATCCGTATCATTAACGAGGCCTGTCCTCGGGGGGCCTGCGAAGGGACCAGGAGGCGCAGCCTGCCGCTGATCCGGAACCACGGCTCGGGCGTCGTGGCACCGATCGCGGACCAGTTTTCTGCAGAAACCCTAGGTGGCCCGTCGTTTTCGCGACATTTCGGCGTCACGCGGTCCTTGCAACGCGACGCGGGATCAGGATGCATGCGATCTTGCAGGCGGTCGCGGTGCGGCCGCGGCAGAGACCAGCAGGACGGGCCAGAGCAGGACGGGCGAGATGGGCATGCTACCGACGCAGGCGAATGTGGTGATCATCGGTGGGGGCGTGGTTGGATGTTCGATCGCCTATCACCTGGCCAAGGCCGGGTTCACCGATGTGCTTCTGTTGGAGCGCAAGCGCCTGACCTCGGGCACGACGTGGCATGCCGCGGGGCTGATCGGGCAGCTGCGCGCCTCGGCCAATATGACACGGCTCGCAAAGTACTCCGCCGATCTCTACACGAACCTGGAAGCTGAGACCGGGGTTGCCACCGGCTTCCGTATGGTCGGCTCGATCACCGCGGCGCTGACTGAAGAGCGGCGTGAAGAGATTTTCCGGACGGCTGCGATGGCGCGCGCCTTCGGCGTCGCGGTCGAGGAACTGACGCCCGAGGAGGTGAAGGCCCGCTACGAGCATCTCAACATCGATGGGGTCACAGGCGGCGTCTGGCTGCCGAGCGACGGGCAGGGCGACCCCGCGAACATCGCCTTGGCGCTGGCCAAGGGGGCCCGGCAAAGCGGCGCCAAGATCCAGGAAGGCGTGCGCGTCACCGCCTTGCCGCGCGAGAACGGCCGGATCATCGGGGTCGAGTGGCAGGACGAGGCCGGCGCGAGCGGGACGATCTCCTGCGAGCATGTGGTGAACGCCGGCGGCATGTGGGGCCGCGAGGTCGGGCTGATGGCCGGTGCCACGATCCCGCTGCATGCCTGCGAGCATTTCTATATCGTCTCCGAGCCCATCGCGGGGCTCACGCCCATGCCGGTGCTGCGCGTGCCCGATGAATGCGCCTACTACAAAGAGGATGCGGGCAAGATGATGCTCGGCGCCTTTGAGCCGAAGTCGAAGCCCTGGGGGATGGACGGGATCCCGGCGGATTTCGAGTTCGACCAGCTGCCAGAAGATTTCGACCACTTCGAGCCGATCCTGGAGAAGGCGGTCGAGCGCATGCCGATGCTGGCCGAGGCCGGCATTCATACCTTCTTCAACGGGCCGGAGAGCTTCACGCCGGACGATGCCTATCACCTCGGCCTCGTGCCCGGGCTCGACAATTTCTGGGTGGCGGCCGGCTTCAACTCCATCGGCATTCAATCCGCCGGTGGCGCGGGCTGGGCGCTCGCGCAATGGATGAAGGATGGGGAAAAGCCCTTCGACCTCGGCGACGTGGACATCGCCCGGATGCAGCCCTTCCAGGGCAATCGCCATTATCTGTTCGAGCGCTCGAAGGAGACGCTGGGCCTGCTTTATGCCGACCACTTCCCCTATCGCCAGAAGGAGACGGCGCGGGGGGTGCGCCGCACGCCCTTCCACGCGCATCTGCTCGAGCGCGGGGCCGTGATGGGCGAGGTCGCCGGCTGGGAGCGTGCCAACTGGTTTGCCAAGGCCGATCAGGCGCGGGAGTACCGCTACAGCTGGAAGCGCCAGAACTGGTTCGAAAACTCTGCTGAGGAGCACCGCGCGGTCCGCACGGGCGTTGGCCTCTACGACATGTCCTCCTTCGGTAAGCTCCGCGTGGAGGGCCCGGATGCGGAGGCCTTCCTCAACCGCGTCTGCGGCGCACAGATGGCGGTGGCGCCCGGCAAGATCGTCTACACCCAATTCCTGAACGTGAGCGGTGGGATCGAGGCGGATGTGACGGTCACGCGCCTCTCCGAGACCGCCTATCTCGTGGTGACGCCGGCGGCGACACGGCTGGCGGATCAGACCTGGCTCGAGCGTCATCGCGGCGACATGCGGGTGGTGATCGTGGATGTGACGGCGGGCGAGGGTGTGCTGGCGGTGATGGGGCCAGAGGCGCGCGCGCTGATGGCGCGTGTCAGCCCCAACGACTTCTCCTCCGAGGCGCATCCCTTTGGCGCGGCGCGCGAGATCGAGATCGGCATGGGCCTCGCCCGCGCGCACCGCGTCTCCTACGTCGGCGAGCTCGGCTGGGAGCTCTATGTCTCGGCGGACATGGCCGGCCATGTGTTCGAGACGCTGTGGGAGGCCGGCCAGGACGTGGGGCTCAAGCTCTGCGGCATGCATATGATGGACAGCTGCCGCATCGAGAAAGCCTTCCGCCACTTCGGCCATGACATCACCAGCGAGGATCACGTGATCGACGCCGGCCTAGGCTTTGCGGTCAAGGTGGATAAGCCGGACTTCATCGGCCGCCCGGCCGTGCTGGCGCGCAAGCAGACGGGGCCGAAGCGGCGGCTGGTGCAGTTCCTGCTGCAGGACCCCGAGCCGCTCCTTTACCACAACGAGCCGATCCTGCGGGACGGCGAGATCGTGGGCTTCCTCACTTCAGGCAACTATGGCCACCACCTCGGCGGCGCCGTTGGCCTCGGCTATGTGCCCTGCGAGGGCGAGAAGGCGGACGAGGTGCTGGCCTCGCGCTATGAGATCGACGTGATGGGCACGCGGGTGCCAGCGACGGCCTCGCTGCGCCCGATGTACGATCCGAAATCCGAGCGGATGCGGGCCTAGGTGAAGGCCCAAATCCGCGCCTCAGGGCTTGCGACCGCGGAGATGGTGGGGGCAGTGCTCCCCGCTCTCCAACACGCCGATCATCGCGCGCCAGGTGGTGAGCTGACCCTCCAGATCGCCATCGGGCAGGAGCGCCTCGAACTCCGGCCGTTCAGGGCCCTGTAGGCGCTCGAACTCGGCCTTCGCCTGCTCGCGATACCACGGGTTCCGGTTCACGAGCGCGACATCGACGAAGCCCGCTTGCACCAGGGCGTCGCGGTACTGCGTTGGCGCGGCCATCTGAAAATCCAAATCCTCGGCCGCGATATAGGCCGCCATCTCGGGCGAGGGTGGGCCCTCATGGCCGATCAGCCAGTCCGAAGCCGCGAACCAACCGCCCGAGCGGAGTGCGCGAAAGACATCGCGCGCGAGCGCATGCTTGTCGGCGATGTGCACGATCGAGTCCTTGGAGAACATGACATCCACCGAGCCGTCCTCGACCGGCATGGGCCCGGGGCTCACACGACGGATTTCGACCCGATCAGCGACGCCCTCGGCCTCGGCTCGGGCGCGCGCGGTGGCGACGACGGTGTCCTCCACATCGAGGCCGATCACGCGCGCTGCCCCGTAGTCGCGGGCCAGAGCCGCCGTGATGCCGCCGGCCCCGCAGCCGATATCGACGACGGTCGCGCCCGTCAGATCGAGCCCATCGAGCACGCGGGCCACTTCCTCCGCCCCGCCCGGCGAGAGGTAGCCGACCCCCCAGAGCTTTTCGAGGAAGGCCACATGGCCGCCGTCATAGAGTTCGCTGTTCTCGCTCATGGGTCCTCCCAGGATGGTCGCACCGCTTGTTGCGGCGCATCTGCCTTGGCCGGTTCTTCACCGTCTGTGCGGCAACAGATCCGGTAGCGCTCCAGCGTAGCGTCATCGATCAGTCCGCGGCCATGAAGATGCATCGCAGCTGCGTACCGCCTCAGCCCCGATCCCGGGGCGCCGAGCGGCGTTGCCAAATCTCGCCGGGCTTCTTCGTCGGTAATTGCGTTCACGGCTCAATCCCGCCATGACCGTGGTCCATTGCGCGGAGGGGATTGGAATGGCGGCAGTTGCGGACGAACGGGGCAAGTCCCGGCGGCGAGCGCCGAAGGAGGCCCGTCGCGAGCAGCTGATGGACGCCACCCTCGCTGTTTTGGGGCGCAAGGGATTTGCCAAGACGACGCTGGCGGATGTGGCCGAAGCCGCGGGGCTTTCGCGCGGGATCGTCAACTTTCATTTCGAGAGCAAAGAGAAGCTGCTGCGCGAGACGCTGACGCGCCTCTCGGCGGAGTATGATGCGTGCTGGCGGGCGGGGCTGGCGGCGGCGGGGCCTGGGCCGGCGGAGCGGTTGCGCGCGCTTCTGGAGGCGGACCTTTCCGAGGCGCTCTGTACGCCGGAGAAACTCGCCGCCTGGTTCGCCTTCTTCGCCGAATCTGGCGCGCGGGAGGAGTATCGCGATCTCTGCTGGGCCCGTGACGATGCGCTTCTCGCCGCCTTTTCCGGGCTCTGCGAGGAGCTCGAGACCGAGGGAGCCTATGGCTACGATGCGCGGCGGACCGCCATGGCGATCTAT
>JBCCLX010000387.1:0-4496 GCA_039026635.1 Pseudomonadota bacterium | reverse complement strand
GGCACCACCCGTGGGGGCATGATCACGCGCATGGGCGATGGCTGTCTGATGATGATGGGCAGCCATGTGGGCCATGACTGCCAGGTGGGAAACCAGGTGATCATGGCCAATAACGCGACGCTGGCGGGGCATGTGCAGGTTGGTGACAACGCCGTGCTTGGCGGTCTCTCTGCGGTGCACCAGTACGTGCGCATTGGCGCCCATGCGATGGTGGGGGGCATGACAGGGGTGGAGCGAGATGTGATCCCCTTCGGCTCTGTGTTGGGCGACCGGGCGCGCCTTGGCGGGCTCAACCTCATCGGCCTTAAGCGCCGGGGCTTCGACCGCGAGACGATCCACGGGCTGCGTGCCGCCTATGACGCGCTCTTCGCCGAGGGCGCGGATGGGGCGCTGGAGGCGCGTGTCGAGGCGATGGCGGCGGCCCATCCTGGGAACGAGGCGGTGGCCGAGATCGCGTCCTTCATCACGGCCGGCACCCAGCGGCGCTACTGCCTGCCGCGCGAGGCGAGGGCGGCGTGAGCCTGCCTGCCGCGTCGGCCGATGGCAGGGCGCCTCAAGCTGCTGCGCAAGGCGCTGGGCGGTCGGAGGCGACGGCAGAGGGTGGGCGGCCGGGTGGCCCTGACGGCATCCTCGCCATTGTCGCCGGCCGCGGCGCCCTGCCGCAACGGCTTGTCGAGGCGCGTCGTAGCGCCGGCCTGCCCTTCCTGCTGGTGATCTTCGAGGGCTGCCTCCAGCCCTGGATGGAGGCGCATCCGCACCAGCACCACAGCTTTGAGAAAGTCGGCCGCCTCTTCCGCGGTCTTGCGGAGGCCGGGGCTGAGGCTATCGTCTTCGCTGGCGCCATGAACCGTCCGCGCTTGCGCCCGTGGCGCGCGGATCTCGCAGCGCTCGCGCTCCTGCCCCGGGCGCTCGCGCTGCTGGCCAAGGGGGATGACGCCATGCTGCGGGGCTTTGGCGCGATCTTCGAGGAGCGCGGTCTTCAGCTGATCGGGCCGGATACGGTGCTGGGGGGTGCGGGGCGGCTCAGCGCGGGCCCCCTCGGCCGCCAAGGGCCCAACAGTCGGGACCTGAGCGACGCCAAACGCGCCGCCGCGATCGTGGCCGCGCTCGGGCCACATGATGTGGGCCAGGGGGCTGTGGTGGCACGGGGCCTCTGCCTCGCCGTTGAGGCCATCGAGGGCACGGATCTGATGCTCGCCCATGTGGCCGCGCTCCCGCCGGAGCGTCGGCGCACCGCTCCACCGCCCTCGGGCGTGCTGGTCAAGATGCCGAAGCCGGGACAGGATCGGCGCCTCGACCTGCCCACGATCGGCCCGGGTACCGTCCGCGCTGCGGCGAGCGCCGGGCTCGCCGGCATCGTTGGACTCGCCGGCGAAACCCATTTGATCGATCCGGAGGAGACCGCGGCGGTCGCGGATGCCCATGGCCTCTTCGTCTTTGGTGCCGCGCGGGAGGCGCTCGATCTCCCCGCCGCGCTGGACGACGGCAACTGAGCGCCGCCGATGCAGACCTCGGATGATCAATCGCCGATGCCGAGCCCACCGGAGACACCGGCTCAGGCGCCAGGGCAGACGTCTGTACAGGCGCCGGGCCAAACGCAGGCCCTCACATCTGGCCCACGGCTCTTCTTCGTGGCGGGCGAACCCTCGGGCGACCGGCTTGGTGCGGCCTTGATCGAGGCGCTGAGAGCTGAGGCCCCGGGTCTCTCCATCGCGGGGATCGGCGGGCAGGAGATGCGCCGCGCAGGCCTTGAGCCGCCCTTCGACATCGCCGAGCTTGCGGTGATGGGCTATGCCGAAATCCTCCCCCGTCTGCCGCAGCTTATGCGCCGGCTGCGTGAGGTAACACAGGCGGCGCTCGCCTTTCAGCCCGATGCCTTGATCACTATCGACAGCCCCGGCTTCTCGCTCCGCGTGGCCGAGCGGTTGCGGCGCGTCGCACCGGGTCTGCGGACAATCCACTATGTCGCGCCCTCGGTTTGGGCCTGGCGGCCGGGGCGCGCGAAACAGATGGCGCGCTACATCGACCATGTGCTCGCGCTCCTGCCCTTCGAGCCGCCCTATATGCAGGCCGCCGGCATGACCTGCGATTTTGTGGGCCACCCCATTGCGGGCCAGCCGATGGCGACGCCCGAGGAGATCGCCGCCTTTCGCGCCGCCCATGGGATCGGCGACGCGCCGCTCCTGCTCGTCGCACCTGGCAGCCGAGCGGGGGAGGTGCGCCGCCATGGCCCGGTCTTCACAGAGACCCTTGCGCGCCTTACGGCCACGCATCCCGGCCTGCGCATCGTTGTACCCGTTGCCGAGACGGTGGCGCCGGCCGTGGCCGCCCTTTTCCCGAACGCGATCCTTCTGGGCGCTCACGCAGATGCGGCGACCCGTCGGGCCGCGGCTGCGGCAGCGGACGCAGCGCTCGTCAAATCCGGCACCATCACGCTCGAGATGGCTGCGGCCGGCACGCCGCAGGTTGCGGCCTACCGGACCAGTTGGCTCACTGCGACCATCGCCCGGCGGCTCCTGCGCGTCGATACGGCCAATCTGGTGAACCTCGCGGTCGGTTGGGAGAGCGGGGCCCGTCCCGTCCCCGAGTTCTATCAGGAGAACTGCACTCCTGAGCTACTGGTGCCCGCGCTTGCTCATCTGCTCTCCGACACGCCGGAGCGTGCCGCCCAGATCGCTGCGGCGGACCAGGCCATCGCCGCCCTCGGCCGCGGCGGCCCCTCGCCGGCCGCCCGTGCGGCTCAGTCCGTGTTGACGGTCTTGAGATCGGGTCCGGGCGCGGCCTAGCCTGCCTCATGATCTTGCCTAGGGGCGCTCGAGCCAGAAGAGCTCGGATAAGGACAGGGAGACGGTCGTGCTGCTCTATTCGACGGTTGGAACAGCAGACTTGCCGAGGGCCGTGCGGTTCTATGGTGCGATCTTCGAGGTTCTTGGCCTTGAGCGCCTGCCGGATTGGGAAGGCTGGGCCGGATGGGGCCAGGACTACGACGATGGCTACGGCTTCTGGCTCTGCACCCCGTTCAACGGATCGCCGCCCAGTTCGGGCAACGGCACGATGCTGGCCTTCAGAGCCGAAAGCGCCGCTCAAGTGCGCGCCTTTCACGCAGCAGGCCTCGCCCATGGTGGGAGCGACGAAGGCGCGCCAGGGGTCCGCAGCTACTATGAACCCGAGTTCTATGTCGCCTACTTGCGCGATCCAGACGGCAACAAGCTCGCCGCCGTCTTCCATCGCTACGACCCCAGCGCCGACCCGTGAGCGGCTGAGGACGCAGGAGCGCGTTAGCGGCGCTCCTCCGTCAGGCACGTTCCATCAGCGCTTCTCGACGTCGAGATAGTCGCGCATCGCCGCGCCTTTGTAGAGCTGGCGCGGGCGGCCGATCTTCTGGGTCGGGTCCTCGATCATCTCCTTCCACTGCGCGATCCAGCCGACGGTGCGCGAGAGGGCGAAGATCGGCGTGAACATCGAGGTCGGGAAGCCCATCGCCTCGAGAATGATCCCGGAGTAGAAATCGACGTTGGGGTAGAGCTTCTTCTCGACGAAATACTCGTCCTCGAGCGCCCATTTCTCCAGCGCCTGGGCCGTCTGCAGCGTCGGATTGTCCTTCACGCCCAGCAGCTCGAGCACCTCGGCCGCCGTCTGCTGCATCACCGTCGCGCGCGGATCGTAGTTCTTGTAGACGCGGTGGCCGAAGCCCATCAGGCGGAACGGGTCGTTCTTGTCCTTGGCGCGGTCCACATATTCGGCCACGCGATCCGGGGTGCCGATCTCGCGCAGCATCTCGAGGCACGCCTGGTTCGCACCACCATGGGCCGGGCCCCAGAGGCAGGCGACGCCGGCGGCGATGCAGGCGAAGGGATTGGCCGCGGAGGAGCCGGCGAGACGCACCGTCGAGGTCGAGGCGTTCTGCTCATGATCCGCATGCAGCGTCATGATCCGGTCCATCGCGCGGGCGATCACCGGGTTCACGACATATTCCTCGCAGGGCACTGCGAAGCACATGTGCAGGAAGTTCGACGCGTAGTCGAGGTCGTTGCGCGGATAGATGAAGGGCTGGCCAACGGAGTATTTATAGGCCCAGGCCGCGATCGTCGGCATCTTGGCGATCAGGCGGATCGAGGCGACCTCGCGCTGCCAGGGATCCGTAATGTCAGTCGAGTCGTGATAGAAGGCCGACATGGCGCCGACGACGCCGCACATGATCGCCATCGGATGCGCGTCACGACGGAAGCCGCGGAAGAAGTTCACCATCTGCTCGTGCAGCATGGTGTGCTTGGTCACGCGCGCTTCGAAATCCGTCATCTGCTGCGCCGAGGGCAGCTCACCGTAGAGGAGCAGATAGCAGACTTCGAGGAAGTGGCTCTTCTCGGCCAGCTGGTCGATGGGATAGCCGCGATAGAGCAACTCACCCTTGTCGCCGTCGATATAGGTGATCGTGCTTTCGCAGGAGCCGGTCGAGGTGAAGCCCGGATCGTAGGTGAAGACGCCGAGCTCGGCAT
>JBCCLX010000386.1:0-4505 GCA_039026635.1 Pseudomonadota bacterium | reverse complement strand
CGCTGCCGATCCCGTCATCCATCTGAGAGAGGAGGACCCGAGCGATGCCGCAAGCGTTATCCCACCCACGGAGACCGATCTGGCACCGACGCCTCCCGGCGGCGCTGGCGCTTGCGGCAGTTCTTCCCTCTATGGCTCTCGCGGATCCGGCGGCCAGGCCCGGCTCCCCGCTCGCGGGCGGCATCGATGCTATGGTGAAGATCCCGGGCGGCAGCTGGCAGGCCGTTCGCGCCGGCGGCGAGACCTACTGGATGTCCGGCAATGGCCGCTGGGTCGTGAAGGGCCAAGCCTTTGATCTCTGGGCCGGCGCGCCGCTCGAGGATTTCTCGGACATTCGGACGGCCGTCGAGACGGTGAAGCTTGGCGGCTTCGACGGCCTGATGGTGGATCTCGAACCGATCCGCTTCGGCAGCGGCGCAATCGAGATTGCCGTCTTCGTCGATCCGGCCTGCCCCCACTGCCACGACCTGCTAGGCCGCCTTGCGCTCATCGAGGACCAGGTCTCCGTCGCCGTCTTGCCGATCCCGGCCTTCGGCGAGGCCTCCGGGCGGCAAGTCCGCGCCATGCACTGCGCCGAGGACCCGGACGCAGCCCGCGAGGCGCTCTTCGGCAAGCGCCCCGCCCTCGGGCTCGCGCAACGGCCCAACTGCCCCATCGAGGCGCTCCATCGCCGGCTCGTCACCGCGCAGATGATCGGGCTCCGCGGCGTCCCCTTCATGGTCCGCCTCGACAGCGGCCGCTTCGTCGAAGGCGTGCCCCGCGACCTCGCCGCCTGGCTGGAGAGCGCGTCATGAAGGAGGGGAGCGGCACCCGGCTCTCGCCCGCGCTCGCCTATTGTGCGGAGCGCCGGCTTTTCCTGACCGAGGACGCGATGATCGGCGCGGTCTTCACCTGCATCCCGCGCTATGGCCTTTCCAGCCATCTCGAGGAGCAGCTCGAGACGCTGCTCGAGGACGACTTTCCCGCTGGCACGCAGCTCCAGCTTCTGCTCCATGCCAGCCCCAATCTCGTGCGCGCTTTCGATGACCGCCGCGCGCTGATGGCGCGGAGCGGCGACGCCACCGATGCGGCGCTGGCTGGGCGCCAGATCGACTGGATGGCCGGCGGCACCGATGCGGGCTTCGACGAGCTCGACGGGCTGCATCTGCGGCGGCTTCGCCTCGTCGTCAGCGTCAAGATCCCGCTCGAGGCGGCGACGCCGGGCAAGGAGGAGCTTGAGCGCATCGAGCAGGTGGCGCGGCGCCTCGGGCGCAATCTCGCGGCCATCGGGGTCGCGCCGGAACGGATCGATGCGGTCGGGTTCGTGACCATCTGCTCCGAGCTTCTGAACCGCAGTCCCGAGGCCGCCTGGCGGCGCTACGGCTATGTCCCCTACAACGCCGACCAGTTCCTGAACGAGCAGCTCCTCGATATCGGCAGCGAGATCCGGATCGACGCCGACGGCATCGCGCTCGAGGGCGGCACCCGTCTCGTCATGCTCTCCCCAAAAACCTTCAAGGAGACGGTGGCCTTCGGGGTCGGCAGCCGGCTCGTGACCGATCTCTATTCGGGCGCGCGCGGGCTCAAGCGCTCCTTCTTCATCGCGGTCAATATCGACTACCGCGACCCACAGACCATGCGGACCAATCTCGGAATGAAGACCGCCTGGGCGACCAACGCAGCCTATGGCCCGCTCGTCAAATGGCTGCCCGCGATCGCCACGCGCCATCGCGATCTCCAGCTCCTGCAGGCCTCGATGGAGGAGGGCCACCGGCCGGTCAAATGGTCGATGACCCTCGGGATCTACGGGGCGGATGCGCGCGACGCCGAGGAGGCCGCCTCGGACGCCATCAACTACTGGTCCGAGAACGGCGTCGTCGCCATGCGCGACCGCTTCATCGCGGCCCCCCTTCTCGTCAACAGCCTGCCGCTCGGCGCCTGCCGGGCCTCGGCGAACGATGTCGGGCGGCATCGGACCATGACCACCGAGCATGTGGCGATGTTCCTGCCGGTCTACGGCGCCTGGCGCGGCACCCAGACGCCCACCATCACGCCGGTCAGCCGCGACGGCCAGCTCATGCGCTTCTGCCTCTTCGACAGCCCCACCAACTACAACGCGGTCGTGGCCGCGATGTCGGGCTCGGGCAAGTCGGTGCTCCTCCAGCTCCTCATCCAGACCTATCTCGCCTCCGGCGCGCGGGTCTGGACCGTCGATATCGGCGCCTCCTACCGCAATCTCTGCGAGCGGCTTGGCGGCGAGTATATCGACTTCGCGGACCGCGAGATCTCGCTCAACCCGTTCCCGCTCATCAAGGATTTTGAGGACGAGCGGGATATCCTTCGGGGCTTGATCGGCGCCATGGCCGCCGAGACGGCGCCCCTCACCGACTACCAGCGCGGCAAGCTCTCGGAGCATCTGAACGCGCTCTGGGCCGCGCACGGCCCCTCGAGCTCTATCGATCTGCTGGTCGCGGCACTCCGAGGCGATGCCGACACCCGCGTACAGGATCTCGGCGTCCAGCTCCACGAGTTCTCGAGCGCCGGCGCCTATGGCCGCTTCTTCTCAGGAGAAGCCTCGATCACCTTCGGCAACCGCTTCACCGTCCTCGAGCTCGGCGCGCTTGCGGGCCGCCCGCAGCTCCAGCGCATCGTGCTCCTCCAGCTCATCTTCCAGATCCAGACCGCGATGCGGGATCTGAGGCGCGATGCCCGCAAGCTCCTCTTCATCGACGAGGCCTGGGAGCTGCTGACCGATGGCGAGGTCGGGCATTTCATCGCGTCGGGCTACCGGCGGTTCCGCAAGCACAACGGGGCGATGGTGATCGCGACCCAGTCGCTCGCCGATCTCTACGCCCGCGAGGTCGGCGTCGCGATCGCCGAGAACAGCGAGCACAAGCTCCTCCTCCAGCAATCGGGCGACGTGATCGACCGGGTGGTCGAGGACCGACAGCTCGCGCTCTCGCCCTCCGAGATCAAGCTCCTCAAATCCGTGCGCTCGGTGAAGGGGCGCTACTCGGAGGTGTTCTTCCGCACGACCGAGCGCGGCGCCGGCGTCGGGCGGATCCTGCTCGATCCCGCGAGCCGGCTCCTCTTCTCGACCACCGCCGAGGATGTCGCCCATCTCGATGCGCTCAGGGCCCAGGGCCTCAGCCTCGACGAGGCGGTCGACCGGCTCCTCGCAGCCCGCGCTACGCCGCTCCGCATGGCGGCAGAATAGGAGGTTCCCGTGGACGGATCGGCAGACATCACCGCGCTTTCACGTCATCGGGCTGAGGATCGCGACGACGCGTCGAGCACGGCTGAGCAGGCACCGCCAGACCGCAGCGGACGGCCCGACGCCTGGGTCGCGGCGGGCGCCGCGCTCCTCGTCGTCGGCGCCGGGGTCTTCGGGCTCTGGACAATGTCCAATCGCATCGCGGGGCTCGAGGCGGCGCTCGCCGAGCGTCCGGCGATCCGTCTCGCGGACTATTCGGCGATCTCGCAGGCCGTGGCCGCCGGGCACGATCCGCAGGCGATCCTGCCGCTCATGGTCGATCTCAAGCGCCAGACCGCCGATCTCGGCGAGGCCGGCGTGCTCGTCATCAACCGCGCCATGGTCGAGGGCCACGTGGCGGCGCTGACCGTCGCGCCCGACCCGGCGCTCGTGGCGACACTTATGGCAAACCCGGGGCAAGCTATCGCGGCACCTGCCAGTTCGGCCCCGGCGCTCGAGCGACAAACGACGTCCCACACGCCGATGAGCGAGGCCGAAGCGGCGGCGCTCCTCCGCGCCCTGACGGAGGGCCGGTGATGGCGCTCGCGCGGCCGATGGCCCTCCATCCAGCTCGGTGGCGGGCGCTCGCGGCCGCCGGGCTCGCGGCGCTCATCCTCGCCAGCACGTTGGACCACGTTTCGTCGCGCTATCGGCTCGTCTATGATGGCCAGGTGACCCGCTGCCTCGAAGTCTGGCTCTTCCTCGTGGATCTGCATGACCGAGAGATTGCCCGCGGTGGCTTCGTCGCCTTCCGGCCGCCGGCGACCATCGCCGAGCACTATGGCCGGCCTGTCGCTTTCCTGAAACGGATCGTTGGGCTCCCCGGCGACCGGGTCACAGTCGGTCAAGTCCAAACTACGGTGAATGGCCGAGAAGTCGGGAAAGGCCTGGCTCTTGCCACCCGGCTGGAGGTCGACGCGCAAGATCTCGTCCGCAGCTTCATCGTCCCCGAAAGTGCCGTCTTCCTGATGGGCGACACGGCGGACAGCTATGACGGGCGCTATTGGGGTGCCCTGCCCGCCTCCGAGATCATCGGCGAAGCGCGGTGGCTGCTATGAAGGCCGCGGTCCTGCTCCTCCTCTCGACGGCGACCCAACTCACCCTGGCCGGGGTCGGGCTCGGACAGGAGTTCGACGTCGACGCCATCGCGACCGGGATCGCGCGCGACCGCGATGCGGCGGTCGAGCGGATCGACCAAAGGTCGCTGGAAGGGTTCCGAGAGCGTGCCGAGGCGATCGCGACGGAGATCCCCGCGAGATTGGAGACCTCCGCG
>JBCCLX010000385.1:0-4511 GCA_039026635.1 Pseudomonadota bacterium | reverse complement strand
TTCCAGGCACCGCAAACCTTCGGCCGCAGAACCGAGGTCACCATCTCCGGTTCCAGACCTTTGACGAAGGCATCCCGGATGATCGCCGCACCGTGGATGATCCCCGCAAGCGGCGGCGCGTCAGCAGCGATGGTGGCGAGAGCATCCTGGACGGCGGTGGCATCTTCGACGTCGAGACGCATGTGCCTCACGTCTGTGCCACGCGCCTCGATCTCGGCGATGAGATCAGCGACGGATGGATCAGGCGCCCCTGACCGCGAGGCCAAGATCAGCGTTCCCGCGCCGCGCCGTGACATCCAATCCGCAACCGCGACACCCACTCCGCGTGAGGCGCCCGTGATCAGGTAGCTGGCTGCCTTCTTGAAGGCCGTGGGCGTATCGGGGGCCAGTCTCGCCGGCACCGAACGGTTGGGGATCGAGACGACGACTTTGCCGATGTGCTTCGCCTTCGCCATGTAGCGAAAGGCCTCTGCGACCTCATCCACGGGGAAGACGGTGCTTGGCAGGGCGCTGATCTCGCCCTTGGCCAGCATCTCGGCAACCTCCGTCGCCAGACGACGCATCAGATCGGGTCGGGTCGCACCCATCGCCGCCAGGTCGATCACATGGAGCGACAGATTGCGCCTGAGCGCCTTCATGCCAATCGGCTTATCGGCATAGATGTCGCGCTTGCCGATCTCCAGGAAACGCCCGAAGGGCGCAAGGCAATCGATGCCCTTCTCGATGAAATCACCGGGGAGCGAGTTCAGAACGGCGTCGAGCCCACGACCGCCCGTGCGCGCCATGACTTCGTCGGCAAAATCGAGGGAGCGTGAGTTGAGCACATGCTCGATGCCGAGCGCCTCAAGATGAGCGCGCTTCTCGTCACTGCCCGCAGTCGCAAAGATCTCGACACCGGCCTGCTGTGCCAGCTGGATCGCAGCCAGGCCGACACCGCCCGTCGCCGTGTGGATCAGAAGCCGCTCCCCTGGAGCCAGACGCGCCACATGCTCGAGCGCATAATGCGCGGTGGTGAAGGCAGACAGGATGGTCGACGCGCCCTCGAGGGAGACATCGCTCGGCACCGGCACCAGACTGTCGGCGAGGGCGATCTGTTCCCCTCTTAGGCATCCGAGCCCCATGCCCATGACACGGTCACCGGGCGAGAGCCCGCGCACACCCGCCCCGACGGCCAAGACCTCACCGCCGTACTCGAGGCCAAGATTTCGCCAAGCGGGGAGTGTCTCTGCCTCCGAAGGAAGCAGCGCTGTCGCGGCCATGATGTCCCGGAAGTTCAGCCCGACGGCCCGCGTCGCGACGGACACTTCGCCAGGGCCTGGATCCGCGGTCGCGACCTCTTCCAGACCGATGTGATCGAGGACGCCCGGAGAAGCCATCGTCGCGTGGAAGGTCGTCTCCCCGCCGGATGCGGGAACGGGCCTCATCCTGCGCGGCAGGGCTTCCACATCGGCAACTTCGAGCCGGACGCTATGGAGGCCCTGAGCCGTCAACAGAAGCTCCACTTCCTCCGTACCCCTTCGGATCAGCCAGGCTGCGGCTTCGAGCGAGGCCGTCGACAGCTCCTCGATGTCGAGATGGATGATCCGCACGCCCCGACATTCCGCAGCCACGGCCCTGAGTGTCGCAACGATCGGCGCTTGAGCGAGCCCAGAGAGCGACGGTTGGCCGCTGTCCGGCAAGGGCCGTGCGCCCTCCGTCAGCACCCAGACGGTGAGAGGCTCGCTCCCCTGTTCGAGATCGACCAGCGCCTTGCCCAGGGCGATGGCATGCAGCGTCGACTGCGCGACCGCTTCTGGGAGAAGGTCTGGGCCCTCCGAACCATCCGGCAGACGACCGTCGAGCGGGAAGCCGCAGACGATCACCCCGGGCCTGTCCTCAGCCTGCGAGATCTCCTCCAGCATCCGCTGCGTGGCCGATGGCTCCTGCGCCGCCCCATGCATCTCAACAGTTGCGCCGGTCGCTCTGAGGGTGTCGCCAAGGGCAGAGAGCCGTCCTTCGATGTCGGGGAGCAGCGCGATAGCGGCCGAGGTCTCTAGGTCCTTCTCAGACCCGTCCGCATCGACCTCGACAAAGGTCTCGACGAAAAAATCGGCGGCGCGTTCAGCCTTGGTGTCGACGTCCTCCCGATCCATCCTCCGGCTCGCAAAGCCCTCGACAAGAAGCAATTTCTGACCGTTCTCCCCAGACAGCGTGTAGGAGATGGACTGTTCGTTGACGGTCTCGCTGTTTTCCGCAGCACAGGTCGTCGTCACCGCGCCCGCAAGCCGATCGAAGAGCCGGATGCGCCGAGCGCCCATCGGCAAATAGAGCGGGTAGTTTTTCGGGGCGTCTTCGGCCTCCACGTCGAGAGGCAGGCCACCGAGCAGCGTCCCAAGGGGGATTGCCGACTGAAGCGCGGAGTCGAGCAGGGCAGGATGGGCCACATGATCCGCGAGCTTCGCGCTGATGGCGGCGCTTGGTTCGACCGTGGCTTCGACCGCAGCGCCTTTCAGATCGACCGCCCGCACACCCTGAAAGCTCGGCCCATATTGCAGGCCATGCCGGTTGGCGAGGGCATAGAAGCGGTCCTGTTCGAGCGTCTCGAATGTGCTCCCCGTCCCCGCCGCTTCGGCCGGTTCGGGGCGCTGAATGGCCGCTTGGCGCAACCGGCCCTCGGCGCGCATGACCCAGTCACCACCCTCGCGCACCCGGCTCCAGATCGTGCAGATCGACGTCCGCGGCTCGACGCGCGTTTCGAACTGGATCTTGTCTTCGGCACCGATGAAGAGCGCCTCAGCGATGCTCAGGTTCTCAATCTCGATCGGGCCCTCATCGAAGAGCGCGATACCGGCGGCGAGCATCATGTCGATGTAGCCAGCGGCAGGGAAGATCACCGAGCCGCCAACGGCATGATCCTTCAGCCAGGCGTGAGAGCCGAGCGAGATCTCGCTGCTCCACGTCACCCCCGCGCCCGGATCACGACGACCCAAAAGGGGATGGACGGCCGCATCGAACAGCAGGCGCCGCGTCTCTTCGCTCTCGCTCCAGAAGTCCGACAGATCCCACGGGTACTGCGGGAGGGGATGGTTCCGCCGGGGCCGGCCGGTCAGCTGCGCCCAATTGATCGAATGACCCGCCAGGAAGAGCTCTGCCGCGGCGGCAGAGGTGACGATCTCCTCCGAAACATCCTGTACCATCGAATAGATACTGGTCGTCGACGCACTCCGATCGCTGGCGATGGCGGAGTTGAGCGGCGTCAGCGTGCGGTGCGGGCTGATCTCGAGAAGGGTCTCGGCCCCCATAACCAGCGCCGCCTCGACGGCCTTTCCGTAGAGGACCGGCTGGCGCAGGTTCCGCCACCAGTAGGCGGCGTCGAAACGCTCATGAGGCCGACCCGTCACCGTCGAGATGATGGGGATCGTCGTCGGCTTGGGCTCCAGGGTCTCGATGGCGGCCAGGAAGGCGTCCTTGCAGGGCTCCAAAGCATGCGAGTGCCAGGCGATGTTCATGGACAGACGCTTGAGCCGGATCTCGGGCCGCTTGGCAGTAAAGAGGTGCTCGATGCGCTCGATGCCGTCGCTCGTGCCGCTCAGCGTCGTGCTCGTGGGGCCATTGCTGGCCGCCATGTCAACCGCCGGTTCCTCGGCCAGGATGCCCTCTAGCTCGGCGGCCGGAAGGCCGACCGCCAGCATCGCCTGGCCACCCGCCAGTTGCTCCGCGATCTCGACCCGGGCGATGATGATCCGCGCAGCATCCTCCAGCGTTATGGCGCCCGCGCAATGCGCCGCCGCGACCTCACCGAAGCTGTGCCCGAGGATGCCATCGGGCACGATCCCGAGAGATCGCCAGAACGCGGCCAGGCCGATCTGCACTGCAAAGATCGCGGGCTGTGTGATGTCAGGATGCGCAATGCGCGACGCTTCTGGCGGCCGTTCAAGCTCGGTCCGAACATCGACGCCACCCATCTCCCGAAAGACGGCCCCGAAGGCATCGACGGTCTCACGAAAGGCCGCCGAAGTCCGAAGAAGGCCCTGGCCCATACCGCTCCACTGCACGCCTTGGCCCGAGAAGGTGAAGAACAGCTTCCCAGGCTCGGAGGCTTCGCCCAGATGGGTGAGCGGGACCTTCCCGTGAAAGACCTCGGGCGTTTCTCCCTCGGCAATCATGTCCAACGTCGCCCGCAGGTCATCGGTGCTCTCGGCGAGGACGACGGCTCGATGGGCCAATTCATCGTCGCGCGCAGCGAGGGCGGGGGCGAGTTCTGCGAGCGGCACGCCGGCAAGCGCCCCTCCCGGCCGAAGCGATGCCGCCAGCCGCGCGCAGGAGGCATTGAGAGAACTGCGCGTCGCCGCGCCCACCACGCAAGGCATCGGTGCTGACCAAGCGGGCTCCGCGACACGCGCGATAGCATGGCGAGCCTGGCTCGGTGCGCTTTCGAGCAGCACGCCCGCGTTCGTCCCTCCGAACCCGAAAGAGTTCACGACGGCCATCGCGTGCTCGTTCCCGATCGGGCTCGCCTCAACCGGAACCCG
>JBCCLX010000384.1:0-4539 GCA_039026635.1 Pseudomonadota bacterium | reverse complement strand
GATCTGTTCGCTGGACGCTTCGGTTTCCCCAAAGCACGGGCGGACCTCACGGCGATCGGCTTCTTGGGCGACGTGTTTCGATCATCGCGCGAGGAGGTCGATCGTTGGTATGTCGATGCCCAGCGTCGGGTGTTGGCGCAGGAACCCCCCGGTAGCCCCTCGTCCGGGGGGCGTTAGCCCAACGGTCTCCAAGGTCCTTTGGACGATCAGTTGATCAGGTCGTCCAGCGCCTGGCCGGCTTTGGTGTTTTCGAGGGGGTCGAACTTGCCGTCGTTCTCCTCGATCTCGGTGGCGGCGACGCCGCCGGCGGCGCCGATGGCGGCAACGGCGCAGCCCTGGAGTAGAGCGAGGGCGGCGAGGGGTAGTAGGGCTCGGACACTTCGGGTCATCACGTCTCCTCCGACAGCGGGGTTTCCGATACGCGGTCAGGCGGTCAACGCACGCTGGATCATCGCCGCCCCAAGCAGGCACAGCAAGACCAATACCGCCTTTCGAAACCCCTCGACCGAGAACCGCCGGCCCAAGCGGTCACCGAGGGCGAAGCCGGCGAAGGCGGCCGGCATGGCGACGAGCGCGAGTAGCAAGCGGTTCTCATCAAAGACACCGGCCGCGGCGAGCGAGAGAGCGAGGACCGCGCCGACACAGCCCATCAGGAGCCCGAGGGTGCCCATAAAGAGGGGGCGCGCCAGACGCTGAGCGGCAAAATGCATGACGAAGACGGGCCCCGGGGCGGAGGTGAGCGCGCCCACGATGCCAGCGGCGATCCCGATGGCGAAGCCCCGCAGTCGACCCGGCGTCTGAGACGGGGTGCCTTCGGCCGGACGGGGCAGGCCCGCGAGCTGAAGCGTCGAAAAGGTGATGATCAGGGCGCCAAGGAGGCCGAGGACGAGTGTCCGGGGCGCTTGCGTGGCCAGAACCGCTCCCAGAGGGGTCGCGATCACGAGGCCGACCAGCATCGGCGCGGCCAGCTGAAAGGCTGGACGCCAGGACCGAGATTGGTGGAGCTGGTAGAGGTTGGTCACCAACAGCACGAGCGCATTGACCGCAAGGGCTGCTTCAACCGGCAGGAAAAAGGGCAGGATCGCGATGGTGACGAGCGGCAGCCCGAACCCCATCGCGCCTTTCACAATACCGCCGCCGACAAAGATGGCGGCCACGGCGATGAGCATCATGGGATCGAGGGCGGGCATGGCGCCGGCATAGCCGGCAGGGGCGATGTGCACCAGCCCGTCCCCGCGCCTCCTCCAGGCGCCCCCCTTGGGATCGTCGGCCCGGAGTCGCCAATCCGGAGGGGGCGCCGCCTGAAAGCGTGCCTAGAAGTGGATGGCCCGGCCGTAGGCGTCGAGCACGCTCTCGTGCATCATCTCAGACAGCGTCGGGTGCGGGAAGACGGTCTCCATCAGGTCTTCTTCCGTCGTCTCGAGTTTCTTGCCGACCGTGTAGCCTTGGATCAGCTCGGTGACCTCGGCACCCACCATATGCGCGCCTAGAAGCTCGCCCGTGCCCGCGTCGAAGATGGTCTTGATCATGCCCTCGGGCTCGCCGAGCGCGATCGCCTTGCCGTTGCCGATGAAGGGGAAGCGGCCGACCTTGATCTTGAGCCCCTTCTCCTTGGCCTGCGCTTCGGTCAGCCCGATGCTGGCGATCTGGGGGTTGGAATAGGTGCAGCCCGGGATCGAGCTCGGCTCGACGGGGTGGATGTCGTTCTTGCCCGCGATGATCTCAGCCACCATCACGCCCTCATGGCTGGCTTTATGCGCCAGCCACGGCGCGCCGGTGATATCGCCGATGGCCCAGACACCTTCGACGCCGGTGCGGCAGTGCTTGTCGGTCACGATATGGCTTTTCTCGACGCGGATGCCGAGCGCTTCGAGCCCCAGACCTTCCGTGTTGCCCACGATACCGACGGCCGAGATCACCGTGTCGAACTCGTGCTTCTCCACCTTGCCGCCGCTCTCGATATGCGCGGTCACCTTGCCCGAGCCATTGGTGCCCGGCGCGCGGTCGAGCTGCTTGACCATGGCTTTCTCCATGATCTTGAGGCCCTGCTTCGTGAAGCTCTTCTTGGCGAAGGCCGAGACCTCGGCATCCTCGACCGGCAGGATCCGGTCCATCACTTCGACCACGGTCGTGTCCGCGCCGAGCGCGTTGTAGAAGCTTGCGAACTCGATCCCGATGGCGCCCGAGCCGATGACGAGCAGCTTCTTCGGCATGCGCTTCGGCGTCATGGCATGGCGGTAGGTCCAGACCAGCTCGCCATCCGCCTCGAGCCCTGGCAGCTCGCGCGCCCGCGCGCCGGTGGCGATGATGATGTTGCGCGCAGCAAGCTCCTGCGTGCCCTTCTCGGTCTTGACCGAGACTTTGCCCTTCGACGGGATCGTGGCCTCGCCCATGATGACATCGACCTTGTTCTTCTTGAGAAGATGGCCGACGCCGGCGTTGAGCTGACCGGCCACCTGGCGCGAGCGCTTCACCACCGCGGGGAGGTCATAGCCGATTTTCTCAGCCGAGAGCCCAAACTCCTTGGCGCGATGCATGAGGTGGAAGACCTCTGCCGAGCGCAGCATCGCCTTGGTGGGGATGCAGCCCCAGTTGAGGCAGATCCCGCCGAGGTTCTCGCGTTCGATCACGGCAGCCTTGAGGCCAAGCTGGGCGGCCCGGATGCCCGCGACATAGCCGCCAGGACCCGATCCGATCACGACGACATCGTAGGGGGTGCTCATTGGGTGTCCTCCACGCCTGTTGCTTGACATGGAGCGTAAGGGCGCTAGCGGGCCTGCGCAACGCAAAGCAGGGCCTTGTAGACGTGGCGCAAGGCAGCACGCACGTCGACGCATAGGAGGGGGGTGCGCCTTAGGTTGGGTCGCGCGGGGTTGACGTGTTTGCGGGGGCCTCAGCGTCACCATCGTCGAGCCGGCCCCGATCCGAGCCTGTGTTCGAGCCGGCGTCACCCAAGTCACCTTGTGAGGCCCCGCCCTCCCCGTGGCTCTCCCCATCGGTCTCCGCTTCGGCCTCCATCGTCTCATAGGCGTAGGCGTAATACTCTTGCGCGGCATCGACGGTGGCCACCGAGGCGGTGTTGAGGATCGGGGCGAAGGGCAGGGTCTCCTCGACCGGGGTGGCCGGGCGCACGGTCATGCGCAGGAGGGCATAGCCTGCGAGGGCGGCGAAGCAGATGCCGATAAAGACCGGGAAGGCGCCGGGGCCGAAGCTGGCGATCAACCAGCCGACGGCGAAGGGCGTACCGGCCGCGCCGACACCGTTGAGCATCACGAGCCCGCCCGCGGCCGCCGGCATTTCCTCGAACTCCATGAAGTCGTTGGTATGGGCGATCAGCACCGAGTAGAGCGGGTTCGCCGCCGCGCCCACCAGCGTGCCCCCGATGATCACCGGCACCACATTGCTGCCGGCCAGCAGCATCAGCACCGCCCCACCGCAGCCGGCCAGCGAGAGGATCACGATCACCTGCCGGCGATCCATCCGGTCCGACGCCCAGCCTGCGGGGAATTGGGCGATGAGCGCGCCCAGATACATCGCGCCGACGAGCGCGGAGATCGTGGGCGCATCGAGCCCTTGTTCGGTGCCATAGACCGCCGTCATGCCGAACATGCAGGCGAAGATCGCGCCCGTCATCACGCAGCCGACCACGCCGAGCGGTGAGATCCGGTAGAGGCGAGACAGCGAGAGAGGCTTCTGATTGTCGCTCGGCACCGGTGCGGGCGAGGCCGAGAGCAGGATCGGCGCACAGGCGATGGAGACCGCGACCGACATGATGACGAAGAGCTCGTAGCCACCCGGGTCGAAGACGGGGATCACCGCCTGGGCCAGCACGATCCCGCCCATCTGACAGATCAGGTAGGCCGAGAGCGTCTGCCCCCGGGTCTCATTGTCCGACTGATTGTTGAGCCAGCTCTCGGCGGCGACATAGACGCCGGAGAAGCAGAGGCCGACGAGAAGGCGCATGGCCGTCCAGGCGATGGGATCCACCGCGAAGCCATAGAGGATGAAGGCGCCCGATATCAGGGAGGCCAGCGCCGCGAAGACGCGGACATGCCCGACGCGCCGGATCAGGATCGGGGTCAGATAGGCGCCGCCGAAGAAGCCGATGAAGTAGCCGGACATCACGACGCCCATCAGCGTCGTGTCGAAGCCCTCAAGCCCGCCACGGATGGCGAGCGCTGTGCCCTGCATGCCATTGCCGATCTGCAGCAAGAACATGCCGATGAGCAGAGCCCAAGCGTTGCCGAGGACGACGAGCATCGAGCCCTCCCGATGATTGCGATGCAGATGGCGGTGCGAGAACACGCTGAGGGTCCTCTAGCGACCCAGGTGCGTCGCGTCCGGTTGCGGCATCCGCTGTCGTTGCCGCGCCATCTGATGCTGCGCCGCACAATGGCTGCCGCGGCGTTCAGGGGAGCAGGAGAGACGCGTCGCCGTAGCTGTAGAAGCGGTAGCGTTGCTCGATGGCATGGGCGTAGAGCGCCTTCGTCCGCTCGAGCCCCATCATCGCCGCGACCAGCATGACGAGGGTCGAGCGGG
>JBCCLX010000383.1:0-4540 GCA_039026635.1 Pseudomonadota bacterium | reverse complement strand
TTGCCCGACCGCCTCACCCCCGATCTCTGCATCATCGGCGCCGGCTCCGGCGGGCTCTCGGTGGCGGCAGGGGCCGTCCAGATGGGCGCCAGCGTGGTGCTGATCGAAGACCACAAAATGGGCGGCGACTGCCTCAACTTCGGCTGCGTCCCTTCCAAGGCGCTGATCGCGGCCTCGAAGAAGGCCTATGCGCATCGCTCCTCGGGCCCCTTCGGCGTCGCCGCCAACGAGCCGGAGATCGACTATGCGGCCGCCATGGATCATGTGGCCAAGACCATCGCGACCATCGCGCCCCATGACAGCGAGGAGCGCTTCGAGGGCCTCGGCTGCACCGTGATCCGCGCCCGTGGCCGCTTTGTCAGCCCCGCGGAGGTTGAGGCCGGTGGCGCCACCATCGCCGCGCGCCGCTTCGTGGTAGCCACCGGCTCCTCGCCCCTGGTCCCGCCGATCCCGGGCCTCGACACCGTGCCCTATCTCACGAATGAGACGCTCTGGCAGAACCGCGAGAGGCCGGAACATCTGCTGGTCATCGGCGGCGGGCCCATCGGGCTGGAAATGGCCCAGGCGCATGCCCGCCTTGGCAGCCGCGTGACGGTGCTGGAGGCCGCCAAGGCCTTTGGGCGCGACGACCCGGAGATGGCCGCCATCGCGCTCGAGAAGATCCGCGCCGATGGGGTGGAGATCCGAGAGGGCGCGGCCGTCCAGCGCGTCTCGGGCAGCGCCGGGGCCATCACGCTCGATCTGCCAGACGGCGCGCAGGTGACCGGCAGCCATCTGCTGCTCGCCGTCGGCCGCGTGGCCAATACGCGGGATCTCGGCCTCGACGCCGCGGGCATCGAGACGACCAAGCGCGGGATCGCCGTCGACAAAGGGCTCCGCTCGATCTCCAACCGCCGCGTCTATGCCATCGGCGACGTGGCCGGCGGGCTCCAGTTCACGCATGTCGCCGGCTATCATGCGGGCCTCGTGGTGCGGAACGCCCTTTTCCGCCTGCCCGTCACAGCCAAGACCGATCACATCCCCTGGGTCACCTTCACCGATCCCGAACTGGCCCAGGCGGGCCTCACCGAGGCCGAGGCCAAGGAGCGCCACGGCGACAAGGTCGAGATCGCGCGCTTCGAGTTCTCCGGCAACGACCGGGCCATCGCCGATGCGCGCACCGAAGGGCTCATTAAGGTGATGGTCGGGCGCAAGGGCAAGATCCTGGGCGCCTCCATCGTCGGGCCCCAGGCTGGGGAGCTGATCGCGCCCTGGGCCCTGGCGCTCGCCAACGGCATGAAGATCGGCGCCGTCGCTGCCATGGTGGCCCCCTACCCCACCCTCGGCGAGGTCACCAAACGGGCCGCCGGCGCCTATTACGCCCCCCGCCTCTTCGAGAGCGCCTTCGTGAAGAGGGTCGTGCAACTCCTTGCAAAGCTCGGCTGAATTGCCAATGTCGCTCTGGGGCGCAACGCGGCGCCCGGGCCTGAGGATGACGGCGTGATAACGGGCATTTCGGCACGTCTTCTGCTGCTCACGATCCTGGTCGTGATGGTGGTCGAGGTCGTGATCTTCGTCCCCTCCGTCGCGCAGTACCGCAAGAACTTCCTGGAGGAGCGGCTGGTTCGCGCCGAGATCGCGGCGCTCACCGTCATGGCCGCGCCCTCCGGCCAGGCCGATGAGGCGCTCCAGCGCGAACTGCTCGACACGGCCGATGCCCTCAACATCGTGGTCGCCAAGGAGGGCCGGCGGATCATGGCGCTGGCCGGCGGCCGCTTCTCTCCGCCCGTCGCCAGTTTCGATCTGCGCGATGTCTCCTCTGTTGAGCTGATCGGCGATGCCCTCAACATCCTCTTCTTCAGCCGCGGCGACGACGTTCATCGCGTGATCGGCAACACGGGCCAGGGCATGTACGACCGGGTCGAGATCACCTTCGTGGTCGCCGAGCTGCGCAGCGCCATGGTCGAATACGGGCTGCGCATCCTCCAGCTCAGCCTGGTGATCTCGATCATCACCGCCAGCGTCGTCTTCATCACGGTGCGCCATTTCGTGGTGGCCCCGCTCCTCGGCGTGATCCGCGATGTCGAGCGTTTTCACGAGGATCCCGAAGACCCGAGCCGCGTGATGCAGCCTCGCGGGCGCGTGGGCGAGGTGGCACAGGCCGAACAGGCCATCGCGGCCATGCAGGCGGATGTGCGCGCAGCACTCGGACAGCGTCGCCGCCTTGCCGCCCTCGGCGAGGCGGTCGCCAAGATCAACCACGATCTGCGCAATATGCTCTCGGCCGGGCAGCTGATGACGGAGCGCTTGGGGGCGAGCGAGGACCCGCTCGTCGCGCGCGTCTTGCCCAAGCTCGTCGGCTCCTTGGACCGCGCCGTCTCACTCTGCCAGTCGACGCTCGACTATGGCCGCGCCGAGGAGCGCGACCCCGTCATCCGCCCCGTCGATCTCGCCCATACCATCGGCGAGGTGGTCGAGGGCTTGGGACTGCCAACCCCCGACGAGACCGCGCCCATGGAGGCGCTTCGCTCGACGCTTCAGAGCGATGAGCAAGGCCAAGGCACCCCACACCCGAGCCTGGCGGCAGGCTCGGCCCTCAGGACGAGCCCTGTGTCACCGCGGGTGCCCGAGCCCGGCGCGCCAGCCCAGGCCGCTGATCAGCCCGCTCCCCAGGCCGATCCCCAGGCCGCTCCCCAGGCCGCTCCCAACAAGACCAGGCCGCTCACAGTCGCCGCTCCCCAGGCCGCTCCCAACAAGACCAGGCCGCTCACAGTCGCCGCTGACAGCGCCGATCTCGCGGCCCAGGGCCCGCTCCGCCGCGTGCTCACAGGGGGTCCCGTCCGGATCATCGCCGAGGTCCCGCCGGGAACGACAGCCCTCGCCGACGCCGAGTTCCTCTATCGCGTCCTGACCAATCTCCTGCGCAATGCCGTCGAAGCGATCCGCAGCGCAGAGGGGCGCGGCGAGATCCGCATGACACTCGCCACAGCCGACACAAACCCCGCCCCAGATCCGGCAACAGAGGCACTCGAGCGCGCCGTCGACGACCACGACGCACCGACCCATTCTAAACGTGATGAAGACCCGTCCGTTCCAAACGCCAGCCAAGCCATCGCGCCGAGCCCCCCCGGCGCGCCCGCCGCATCTGCCCCATCGCGGTGGACCCTACCGGTTTCTCCGTCCCGCGACGCGCCCGGGGAGAGGGCGGGGGCAAGAGAGGCGTCGAACGAAGCCCCCCTTCTTCTGCTGATCAGCGATACAGGGCCCGGCCTGCCCGAGCGCACCCGCCGCCATCTCTTCCAACCCTTCCAGGGCTCGACGCGGCGCGGCGGCACGGGCCTCGGCCTGGCGATCGCGGCAGAGCTCGCCTCGGCGCAGGGCGGCGCCCTCTCGCTCTATGAGACCTCCCCCGCAGGCACCGTCTTCGCCCTCGCCCTGACACGGGTCGCAACAGCAAAAACCCGCGCAGCCCCCCTGCAAGCCCCCCTTGCAATCCCGCCCACCGTCAGCTAGCTCCCACTCCGCCGCACCGGTAGCTCAGCTGGATAGAGCACCAGACTACGAATCTGGGGGTCGGGGGTTCGAATCCTCCCCGGTGCGCCAGTTCACTTCTGTGCATGCGAAGCCCCTCTAAGATATTGAAAGGTAACGCTATTTTTGGTGTTCGATCTCCTTCATTTTGCCTGTAGGCTAGACGCTCTGAAAAAGCCAGTCGAAGCACCGTCTTCTTTATCTCTAAACCGCCAGAAACCCATATTTTCCAAGGGTTTGAGAGAAACGCCATAGCGTGTTCGGACGACTCCTCTCGGGTATGGGCCGGATTCGTCGCTAGATTAAGATCTCCAACGGCAAGTGCCTTTTGGAGCTCGAGCTTTGAGATCCGTTCTTCGTAGGCGGAGATCACGCTCGGATTGGCAGCATCGACAATGCGGTCAACGAGCTGCTCGATCTGTATATCGAGCTTCTTGATGCTCGCCCTTATCGTTCTCGCGCTGCTGGCCGCCTGCTGAGCGCGCACTGCCCAAGAGTCGTGAAACATCGCTTTCACTAGCGCAAAGAGACCTTCTGCCGGCTGCAGCGAGCGGAGCACAGATTCGACTTCGCCTTCCAGGTCATCGAGCCTGATCAACTTGCGATAGCTCACGCAGCCTTTTTTCGGGCAGAGGTAATATGGATAGAGCACTCGCTTTCCCTTGGACCAACATGCGGTCAAGGCGGTGCCGCAATCGTCGCAGGTGACGAAGCCACGAAGTGGGAAATCGGCGGTGATATCTTTACGCGCGGGTGCTTTGGCCGTGCTCTTCAGGCGCTCTTGAATGCGTTGGAACGTCTCGAGGCTGATAAGGCCACCATGCTGTCCTTTGCGGAGCGTGACATCCCAGTTGGGCACCTCAATGTAACCGACGTCGACGATACGGGTCAGCAGCTGGACACCCGCAAGAACCTTGGCTTGAGACACGCGCTGCGCTGCGCGACGAGTTGATCGACGCGAATTGGGTTGTTTCGCCGCCGTCCGGGGCCAGTCTCGGCGACCGCGGACTGACTCACCCGATGGCGCACT
>JBCCLX010000382.1:0-4541 GCA_039026635.1 Pseudomonadota bacterium | reverse complement strand
TGATGACGTATTCACAGGCCTATGACAGGGGCCGATCCACCGAAGCGGCGGTTGAGTGTTTGCAGAACACTTCGACTTCTAAAAGCGTCCTATCCAGGCTGCAAGCGCCTGACAAATAGGGATTGTGGTAGGCCCGGAGGGACTTGAACCCCCAACCAAACCGTTATGAGCGGTCTGCTCTGACCAATTGAGCTACAGGCCCACACTCCAGCGTTCCACTCGCCTACGGTGCGGCTCGGCCATCGTCAATGCGGCCCGCGCCGGGCGTCTGCAAGAAGCGGCCGGGCGCCGCCTCTTTCGCCGAGGGGCCGGCTCGTCTAGGACGCCTGCGCAGGGCAAAGGAGGCGCGGTATGGCCGGTAAGACGTCGGAGGATGGGGCCAACGGGCTGAGCTATGCAGCCGCCGGCGTCGACATCGATGCGGGCAACGCGCTCGTCGAGCGGATCAAGCCCGCGGCGGCGGCGACGCATCGCGCCGGCGTTATGGCAGGGATCGGCGGCTTCGGCGGGCTCTTCGATCTGGCCGCCACCGGCTATCGCGACCCTGTCCTGGTGGCCGCAACCGATGGTGTGGGCACCAAGCTGCGAATCGGCATCGATACAGGGATCGTCGACGGGCTCGGCCAGGACCTCGTGGCCATGTGCGTGAACGATCTGGCCTGCCAGGGCGCCGAGCCGCTTTTCTTCCTCGATTATCTCGCCACCGGACGGCTCGATGTGGAGACGGCCGCGCGCGTTGTGACGGGGATCGCGCGGGCTTGTGAGGCGGCGGGCTGTGCGCTGCTCGGCGGCGAGACGGCCGAGATGCCGGGCATGTATGCCGACGGCGATTTCGATCTGGCGGGCTTTGCTGTGGGTGCGGTCGAGCGCGACGCCATTCTGCCGCGGGCGGCCGAGCCGGGCGATCTGCTGATCGGCTTGGCGAGTGACGGGGTTCACTCGAATGGATATTCGCTTGTCCGGCGCACCGTGGCCCTTGCAGGGCTCGACTGGGACGCGCCCTGCCCCTTCGAGCCTGGGACAACGCTCGGCGCCGCGCTCCTGCGCCCGACGCGGCTTTATGTGACGCCGGTGCTGGCGGCTGCGGCGCTGCCCGGCCTGCACGCGGCGAGCCATATCACCGGGGGCGGGCTGGTGGAGAACATCACGCGCGTGGTGCCGGCAGGGATGGGTGTCGCGCTCGACCTTGAGGCTGTTACGCTGCCCCCGGTCTTCGACTGGCTGGTTCGCACGGCGGGGCTGGCGGAAGCGGAGGCGCTGCGCACCTATAACTGCGGCATCGGCATGGTGCTCGTGGCCGCACCAGACGCGGCTGATGCCATCGCCGCCGCCGTCGAGGCGCTTGGCGAGAAGCCCCGCGTGATCGGCGAGGTGACGGACCGGCCGGGCGTCGGGACGACGGGCGCATTGGCGTGAGCGGACCGCGCCTAGGCATTCTGATCTCGGGGCGCGGCTCGAACATGCTGGCGCTTCTCGACGCCATCGAGGAGGGGCGCCTCGCCGCGACACCTGCGCTCGTGCTCTCCAACGAGCCCAGGGCAGCCGGCCTCGCCGCCGCCGCCGCACGGGGCGTTCCGACACGGACCATCGACCACCGTGGATTTCGCGGGGATCGCCCGGGGTTCGACGCCGCGGTGGACGGCGCGCTGCAGGAGGCGGGGATCGAGGCTGCGGCCTGCGCGGGCTTTATGCGGATCATGACGGAGCGGCTGATCGCGCCCTGGGCCGGGCGCATGATCAACATCCACCCCTCGCTCCTCCCTGCCTTTCAGGGGCTCGACACCCATGCCCGGGCCCTGGCGGCGGGCTGTGTCGTGCATGGGTGTACGGTCCACGAAGTCACGCTGGCGCTCGATGCGGGCCCGATTCTCGGCCAGGCCGCGCTGGCCGTGCGCGAAGGTGAGACAGCCGAGGCGCTGGCCGCCCGGGTCCTCCGGCTCGAACATCGCCTCTATCCGGCGGTCCTCCAGGGCTGGCTCACAGATCCCGTCGCCGCGCGGCGCAGCCCTTTCGCGATCCTGGATCCCGATGACTGAGACCCCGCGCCCCGTCTCAGCGATCCGCAATCTGGGCCCGCGGATGGCCGAGGCTTTCGCGCGGGCGGGGATCGAGACGGCGGAAGAGGTCGAAGCGCTCGGCACGGACGCCGCCTATGCGCACCTGCTCGCCGCCGGCGACCGGCCGCATTTCATGGCCTATGTTGCCCTTGCCTTAGGGCTCGAGGGGCGGCCCTGGAACGATCTGCGCGCAGAAGAGAAGCCCGTGCTTCGGGCCCGGTTCGAGGCCGTCAAGGCCGCGGCCCTGGAGGATGGCGCACTGCCGCCGAGCCTGCGCGACGCCCTCGACCGTTTCGGGATCGGGCGCTGAGACTTCAGCACCCGATCAGTACTCTCGGCTAGCTCAGCCGACGATCTCGGTGCCCGCGAAGAAATAGGCCATCTCGATCGCCGCATTCTCGTCGCTGTCCGACCCGTGGACCGAGTTCTCGCCGATGGAGAGGGCAAACTCCTTGCGGATCGTGCCCTCCGCGGCCTCGGCCGGGTTGGTCGCGCCCATGACGTCACGGTTCTTGGTCACCGCATCCTCGCCCTCGAGCACCTGCACCACCACGGGCGCCGAGCACATGAAGCTCGTCAGTTCGTCGTAGAACGGACGCGCCGTATGCACTTCGTAGAACTTCTCGGCCTGGGCCTTCGTCATATGGATGCGCTTCTGGGCGACGATGCGAAGCCCCGCGGCCTCGAGCTTGGCGTTGATCGCGCCGGTCAGGTTGCGATTCGTAGCATCCGGCTTGATGATCGAGAAAGTACGGGTCACGGCCATGTCGGGTCCTCGTGCAGCATGGTCGGGCGCGTGGCGCCCTCGGGATGGCGGGTCGGCCGCGCGGGCGCGTCCCGATGGAAAGCGCGGGTGCCCTAGCACCATCGGAGAAGCCATGAAAGCGCATTTCCAGATGTTCGCCGCCTACAATGCCTGGGCCAATGCCAGGCTCTATGGCGCGGCCGGCGCGCTGTCCCGCACGGAGCTCGACGCCGATCTCGGGGCCTTCTTCCGCTCGATCCTCGGTACCCTCAATCACATCATGGTGGCGGACCTGATCTGGCTCGCGCGCCTGCGCGCCCAGCGCCAGCCGCTCTTCGAGCTCGACCATGTGCTGCACAGCGATTTCGCGGAGCTCTCAGCCGCGCGAAAGGTGCTCGACGACGATGTGATCCGCGTGGTCGACGAGGCGCCCGCAGCGGTGGACGATGCCATCGCGTACACCCGCGCCGGGCGCGAGGAACGACAAGGCCGAGCGCAGGCTTTGGCGCATCTCTTCAACCATCAGACGCATCACCGCGGCCAGGTCCACGCGATGCTGACGCGTCTCGGCCATGCTGCACCGTCTCTTGATCTTCTCTACTATCAACGAGCCACAAGCCAATGAGAAGCTTCGAGGATTTCAGCGAGGGCGATGTCTGGACCACCGAGAGCGAGACGCTGAGCGAGCAAGACATCATCGCCTTCGCCGAACGCTACGACTGGCAGTACTTCCATACCGATCCCGAGGCCGCCCGCGCCTCGCCCTATCGCGGGTTGATCGCCAGCGGCTTTCAAACCCTGCTCACAGCCTTCGGCCTGACGCTGCGCTCCCGCGTGTGGGGGTCGAACGGGATGGGCAGCCCTGGGATGGATTCGCTGCGCTGGCTGGCGCCGGTGCGTCCCGGCGATACGCTGACCGTCGAGATCGAGGTGCTCGCGACCCGGCCCTCCCGATCAAAGCCCGATCGCGGGCGCGTCACCTTCGCCCATACGGTCACCAATCAGGATGGCGTCGCGGTGATGACCTATGAGACCATGGTCATGATCCGCCGTCGCGCACCCCTCGAGGACGGCGAGGCGGAGGGTTAAGCTCAGCGCGGCGTCGCCACCGCCACGACCGGTTCGCCAAGGCCCGCCTCCGCCTGCTCCACCTCCAGCGTCTCGCGCCAGTGCAGCAGCCAATAGAGCAGATTGTCCCCGAAGACCGGGCTCGCCACGATGTCCACATGCTCCTCCGGCAACAGCAGGATGGAGCGGTAGGTACGGTCGAGATTGAGCGCCGGCTCGTCGCCGGACATCAGCGCCGAGGCCCGCAGGACAACGCCATCACCCTCGGCCGTGCGGTCGATCTCGACCGCGCCGTCTGCATCCACCGACGCCCCCGCAGGCGTCTCGAAGCCGCCGCCGAGCACGAGGAACAGATCCAGATCCGCAGGTGGGACCGCCGGGCGGTCGAGCGCGCGGTGCAGCTGTTCGGCACGAGCGAGGAGCTTTGCCTGATGGCGCAGAGCGCGGGCGCGCCGCACCGCGTTGGAGGCAGCCTCGGGCATCATCACTTCGAGCATCGTCATCGCCGCGGGATTGGCCAGCCCCCAGCCTTTCGTCTCCCAAAGATCCGGGTCGTAGAGGTTCTCGATCGGTCCGCCGCCCGCATCGCGCACACGCCCATGCCGCGCCCGCGGCATCAGCTGATAGACCGAGGGAAAGGTGCCGAGCAGCGCCGCCGGATAATCCCGCGT
>JBCCLX010000381.1:0-4578 GCA_039026635.1 Pseudomonadota bacterium | reverse complement strand
TCCGATGCTCAACCAGCCTCCCCCCGCCCACGCCGCTCGGCAAAGAAGCGGCGCAGGAGGTTGGCGGAGGCCTCGGCCCCGATCCCCTCATAGACCTCCGGGCGATGGTGGCAGGTGGGCTGCGAAAAGACCCGGGGCCCGTGGATCACGCCCCCGCCCTTGGGGTCATCGGCGCCGTAATAGAGCCGCGCGATCCGGGCATGGGCGATGGCACCGGCGCACATCGGGCAGGGCTCGAGCGTCACATAGAGCCGCGTGCCCGTCAGCCGCTCACTGCCAAGCGCCTGGGCTGCGGCCCGGATCACGAGCATCTCGGCATGCGCCGTTGGGTCTAAGAGCTCGCGCACCCGATTGCCGTCGGCGGCGAGCAGCCGGCCAGCGGCGTCGAGCAGAACGGCCCCAACGGGCGTCTCGCCCCGGGCTGCAGCGGCTTCCGCTTCGGCCAGGGCCAGGTCCATGGGGCGCAGGATGGGGTCTGTCTCGCTCATGCGCGGAGCTTGACCACAGCCCCGCCCAGGGTCCAAGCCCGCAATAAGAGTGGCGCTAGGCGTCCGGAGGGGGTGATGGCCGAGGACGAGCGAAAGGGCGGGCCCCCAAAACGGTCGCAAAGTGCCGGGCGTGGTCGCAGTGGTCGCAGTGGTCGCAGTGCTGCGGCCCCATCCTCTGCGCCGGGCATCTCCGCTGACGGGGAGCGCATCGCCAAGCGGCTGGCGCGGGCGGGTGTTGCGTCGCGCCGGGAGGCGGAGCGGCTCATCGAAGAGGGCCGGGTCCGCCTCAACGGCCGCAGGCTCGACACCCCCGCCGTGACCGTCACCGAGGCCGACCGTATCGAGGTCGACGGGCATCTTGTGGGGGCACCAGAGCCGCCGCGGGTCTGGCGCTATCACAAGCCTGCCGGGTTGGTGACGACGGCCCGCGATGAGCAGGGTCGGCGCACGGTGTTTGATACGCTGCCCGAGGGGATGCCCCGCGTCGTCTCCGTCGGTCGGCTCGATCTCAACTCCGAGGGTCTCTTGCTCCTCACCAACGATGGCGCGCTCAAACGGCGGCTGGAACTGCCGTCCACGGGCTGGCTCAGGCGCTATCGCGTCCGCGTGCGTGGTGCCCCGCGGGCGGAGACGCTGGCGCCGCTCGAGCGTGGCATCGAGGTCGACGGCGAGCATTTCCAGCCGATGAGTGTGAGCCTCGACCGCCAGCAGGGCGCGAATGCCTGGCTCACGATGGGCCTGCGCGAGGGTCGCAATCGCGAGATCCGCCGCGCGCTGCTGGCCGTTGGTCTCGAGGTGAACCGCTTGATCCGGATCTCCTACGGTCCGTTCCAGCTCGGCGATTTGACGGCAGGGGCCGTGGAGGAGATCCGCGCCAAGGTCCTGTCCGATCAACTCGGCTTGCCCCGGCGGGACGGGCCCGTCCGAGGGCGGGATCAGGAGACGGCGGCGCGCAAGGCGCCTGAGGCGGACCCTGGGCCGCGCCGCGGGGGGCGCCGATGAGCGGGCAGTCCGCGCCTGCGGTTCCCCTTGTCGGAGGGCTACGGCTCATTGGCATCTCGGCCCTCGCCATGACGGCATTCGCCGCCAACTCGGTCCTCTGCCGGCTCGCCCTTGTCCCCGGTGCCGATGGGACACCGGGCATCGACGCGGCGAGCTTCACGGCGATCAGGACCGTCTCGGGGGCCTTGGTGCTGGCGATCGTCGTGCTGCTGCGTGAGCGCGCCTTGCCCGCGCGCGGACAGGATGGTCCGCTCTCGATCCTGATCGGGCAGAACGGCCGGCCGGCCCGGCGCGATCTGCGCGCGGCAGCGGCGCTTTTCGCCTATATGGCCTTCTTCTCGCTCGGCTATCTGGGGCTGGCGGCCGGCACAGGCGCCCTCGTTCTCTTCGGCGCGGTGCAGGTCACCATGCTCTCGGTCGCGGTGGCGACGGGCGAGCACTTCGGACGCCTCGGCTGGGCTGGCTTCCTGGCGGCGCTTATCGGTCTCGTCTGGCTGGTCTCGCCGGGGGTGACGGCGCCGGACCCGCTGGCGGCAGGGTCGATGGCGCTGGCCGGCATCGCCTGGGGGCTCTTCTCGCTCTGGGGCCGGGGTGCCGGCGAGCCGGTGGGCGCGATGACACGCGCCTTCTTGCTCTCGGTCCCGGCCGCGCTCCTGTTCCTGGCCGGCCATGCGGCGGTTGCGGGGCTCGTGGCGGATCTGCGCGGGGTGCTGCTGGCCGTCGCCTCCGGCGCGGTTGCCTCGGGCCTCGGCTATGTGGCCTGGTATGCGGTGCTGCCCGCGCTGGGGGCAGGGCGCGCGGCGACGGTGCAGCTCTCGGTGCCCGTGCTCGCGGCCATCGCGGGCGTACTCCTGCTATCCGAGCCGCTGACCCTCCGCCTTCTCGGCGCCACTGCCTTGGTGCTCGGCGGGGTGCTCGCGGTTCTGCAGGCAAAGGCGCGCTTGACGGCCGCTTCTGCCCCTGCTGCGCGGTGAGAAGGCCGGGTCCAAGGCACGGCGCACTCGCATGCGACGGCACCCAAGCTGGCAGAGCGCATGCTTGAACAGACCTTCTCGTTCACTATACGTTCATATTTGCGCCCTCGCCTCCGCGGGGCCGACGCCGTAAATTATGGTGGTGAGGAGCTGGTCCTCGCCCCACAGGCTATCCGAACCGGGAGCGTCGCATGACCGCCTTCGCAGCGCCCATCGCCGAGCAGATCTGGGACATGAAGTACCGGCTGAAGCCTGCCCCGGGCACGCCCGCGCCGGTCGAGGCCGAGGAGAACGTCGCCGACACCTGGCGCCGCGTGGCCCATGCTCTGGCCGCTGTCGAGAAGGATCCCGCGGCTTGGGAGGGGCGGTTCCGCGAAGCGCTCGAAGGGTTCCGGTACCTGCCTGCCGGGCGCATCCTGGCCGGTGCCGGCACGGGGCGCAGCGTAACGCTCTTCAACTGCTTCGTCATGGGCACCGTGCCCGACAGCCTGGACGGCATTTTCGAGATGCTGAAGGAAGCCGCGCTGACGATGCAGCAGGGCGGCGGCATCGGCTATGACTTCTCCACAATCCGTCCCAAAGGCGCGCCGGTCCATGGGGTGGGCGCCGATGCTTCGGGCCCGCTCAGCTTCATGGATGTGTGGGACGCTATGTGCCGCACGATCATGTCCGCCGGCTCGCGGCGCGGTGCCATGATGGCGACGATGCGCTGCGATCACCCGGACATCGAGGCGTTCGTTGCGGCCAAGGCCGATGCCGTGCGCCTGCGGATGTTCAACCTCAGCGTCCTCGCCACCGACCCGTTCATGGAGGCTGTCCGGACGGATGGAGCATGGGAACTCGTCTTCGAGGGCCAGGTCTATAAAACGCTGCGCGCCCGCGATCTCTGGCATCAGATCATGCGCGCGACCTACGACTATGCCGAGCCCGGCGTGATCTTCATCGATCGCGTGAACAAGGCGAACAACCTGCACTACTGCGAGACGATCGCGGCAACGAACCCCTGCGGCGAGCAGCCCCTGCCGCCCTATGGCGCCTGCCTCTTGGGCTCGATCAACCTTGCCGCCCTGGTGCGCGAGGCCTTAGAGGACGGCGCCCATATCGATGCGGCTGAGCTTGCGGAGCTCGTCGCCACGGCCGTGCGCATGATGGACAATGTGGTCGATGCCTCGCGCTTCCCGCTCGAGGCGCAGGCGGCGGAGGCGCGGGCTAAGCGGCGCATCGGGCTCGGCGTCACGGGGCTGGCTGATGCGCTTCTGATGACGGGCCTGCGTTATGGCAGCCCCGAGGCCGTGGCGCAGACCGGCAGCTGGCTGCGCGCGATCCGCGATGCAGCGTATGCGGCTTCGGTGGATCTGGCGCGCGAGAAGGGGCCCTTCCCGCTCTTCGATCGGGACGCTTATCTCGCCGGTGAGACCATCGCGACCCTGCCTGAGGCGATCCGCGAGGCGATCGCCGAGCATGGCATCCGCAATGCGCTCCTCACCTCCATCGCGCCCACGGGCACGATCTCGCTTTTCGCCGGCAATGTGTCCTCGGGCATCGAGCCCGTCTTCGCGCTCAGCTACACCCGCAAGGTGCTGCAGCCCGATGGGACGCGGACCGAGGAGGAGGTCGTGGACTACGCGCTCTCGGCCTGGCGCGCCCGCCAGGGCGATGCGCCGCTGCCCGACTACTTCGTGACGGCCCAGGACCTGGCGCCCTCGGACCATGTGGCGATGCAGGCCGAGGCGCAGAAATACATCGACAGCTCGATCTCAAAGACCGTCAACGTGCCCGCCGATATCGCCTTCGAGGACTTCGAGCAGGTCTATCTCGACGCCTATGCGCTCGGCTGCAAAGGCTGCACGACCTACCGCCCCAACGCGGTCACAGGCTCGGTGCTCGAGGCCTCGGCGCCTGAGCCTCAGGCAGATGTGACCCCAGCCGCGACCGAAACAGCACCCTCCGGGGGCGACGTGGTCTGGATCTCTGAGCCGCTCGATCGGCCAGAGACGCTGGAGGGGATCACCTACAAGCTGAAATGGCCCGACAGCCCGCATGCGATGTACATCACCATGAACGATGTGATCCTGAGCGGGCGGCGGCGTCCTTTTGAGATCTTCATCAACTCC
>JBCCLX010000380.1:0-4589 GCA_039026635.1 Pseudomonadota bacterium | reverse complement strand
GCCATCGTGGGCAGACTGACCTGCGGCTTTGCCGGCAGTTGCGCCTCGGTCTTCTCGCTTCCGATCGTCTTCATGGCAGGTGCTTTCGGATCGCTTCAGGGAGCCGCGCGCCGCTCTTTGCGGCGCCCGGTTGTCTTCATGGCCTCAGGAGGCGGCGTCGCCGCGCCCAGCCTGCTGGGCCGTGTTCTCAGGCGCGGGTTTCGCGGCCGGCTCGCTGGGCCGGTCACTGGGCCGGTCACCGGGCCGGTCACTGGGCACTTCGCTGGGCCTGCTGGCGGCCGTGGCCGTCGCTGGGCTCGTGCCCACTGCCGTGCCTGAAGCCCCAGCCGTGGTCGTGGCGGGGGTTGGGGTTTCCTTTGCCGTAGAGGGGCTGGTCGTCGCCTCTGCCGCGGCTGCATCACCGGGCGCCTCCGCCGTCGATGCGGGATTGTTCTCAGCGGGCTTGGCGCTCGCGCCTGCGCCGCCGGAACCGGGGAGCACTTGAAATGGTTTCTTGGGCGGGCGCTGGGCCACCTTCTCGCGCCGCGGACGGGAGGTCGACGGGCTCTGCCCCGTCGCTGCCACGGCGGCATCGGCGAGCGCGCCCGCGGCACCGCCCGGGTTCGCGTTGCTGACGGTGCCGAGCCGGGGCTTCTCGCCGGCCGCCGCGCCCCCGCCACCCTGTCCGCCAGGGCTGCCGGGCGCGCCCGACGGGGCGGCACCACCGGCGCCCGCCGCGCCAGCCGCGGGCGGTGGGACGGCCGGTTTCGCGCCGGGCTGGGCGACGCGGGGCTGTCCAGGTTGCGGCTGGCCCTGGGTCAGCGCCTGGAAGTTTTTGGTGCGCCGCTTCAGCACTTCGTCACGCGGACCGAAGTCGACCTGCGTGCCGCCGTCGATCATCAGGAGCAGGTCACAGGCGGCGATCGCGCTCGGCCGGTGGGCCATGATGATGACGGTGCGCCCGCGCGCCCGCGCCTCACGGATCGCATCCACGAGCGCCTGCTCGCCTTGGGCATCGAGGTTGGCGTTGGGCTCGTCCAGCACCAGGAGCGGCGGATCGTTGTAGAGTGCACGGGCGAGCGCCACGCGCTGGCGCTGACCGCCCGACAGGCGCTGGCCGCCCATGCCGATCTGGGTGTCATAGCCTTGGGGCAGGCCGAGCAGCAGCTCATGCGCGCCGGCGCGCTGGGCCGCGACGATCACCTGCTGATCGTCCGGCTCCTCGGAGAGACGCGCGATGTTATGTGCGACCGTGCCGGCCAGAAGCCCAATCTCCTGGGGCAGATAGCCGATGTACTGGCCAAGCTCGTCTTCCATCCACTGGTCGGTGGCGGCACCATCGATGCGCACCTTGCCGCCCACGGGTTTCCAGATGCCGACGAGCACTTTGGCGAGCGTCGTCTTGCCCGAGCCCGACGGCCCGATCACGCCGAGTGCCTGGCCGGGCTTGAGATCGAAATTCACCCCGCGCAGCGCCGGCACCTTCTCGCCCGGTGCCACGACCGTGATGTTCTGAACCGACACGAAGCCTTTGGGCGCGGGCAGGCTCGTCTTCTCCTGCTCGGGCGGGGTGCGCTCCAGCATCTCCGACAGCGAGTACCAGGCCCGCACGGCGCGTTGGACGAGCGACCACTGCCCGATCGCCTGTTCGATCGGCGCGAGCGCGCGGCCCATCAGGATCGAGCCCGCGATCATCATACCCGGCGAGATGCGGCCCTGCAGCACGAGGTAGGCGCCCACGGCGAGGATCAGCGACTGCAGGTAGAAGCGCAGCGATTTCGAGGCGGAGGCGTAGCTGGCGGTCCGATCTGAGGCCAGGATCTGCGCCTCGAGCGCTTTGTCCCGCATTCCCTCCCAGCGGCGCATACCAGCATTTGTCATCCCAAGGCCTTGAACGGCCTCGGCATTTTGGCGCAGTTGCTCGGCCAGGTTCTCCGCCTCGGCGGTTGCCATCTGGCTCTCGAAGTTGGGGCCGGAGGAGCGATACTGGTTGATGATCGTCAGCACGATCAGGATGAAGGCGCCCACCACCGCGGTTGCCGCGAGCAGCGGATCGAAGAGGAAGATCGCACCGAAATAGATCGGCACCCAGGGCACGTCGAAGAGCGCGAAAGGTGCCGGTCCTGCGAGCAGTTGGCGCACCGAGTCGAGATCGCGGGCACCCATATTGGGACGCTGACGCTCCGCCGGTGAGACGCTGCGGCGCATCACGGCATTGAACACGCGCGTCTCCAGAAGACTCGAAAACTTCGCCCCCGCACGCGCCAAAACGCGGCCTCGGATGAAGTCGAGAATCCCCATGAAGCCGAAGAGCGCGGTCACGAGCAGCAGGAGCGTGACAAGCGTCGCTTCCGACCGGCTCGCGAGCACGCGGTCGTAGACCTGCAGCATGAAGAGCGGGCCCGTCAGCATCAGCAGGTTCACGAAAATACTGAAAATACCCACGTTTCGGAAATGCTGCCGGCATTCCCGGAGTGCCGCGCGCAATTCCTCACGGCCGATTTCAGTCTTCATGCTCATCTCCGCCCCCGGGCCGCCCCGGCTCGCCTGCTACGCCCCAATCTGCCCTACGGACGCCGGTCTCTTTGGACCGTTCGTTTCAGGGTCAGGGGCCGGGTCATCGCGCCTCGGCGCGCCCCCCAAGCGGCATCTTGGACCGCCGCCGTGCCACAGTATATACATCCCTGTACACTGGCGCGACGGGCTAGCCTATGCCCCGCGTTTATGCAACCGAGGTTACGCCTGAGGGTGTGTGCCGGGAAAGTCGACAAAAGTTTACCACCGCGGATCGGTCAGCTCTGGGCCATGTCCTTGACCGCGCCGCACACGTCTTCAGGAGAACCCCCATGACCCATCGCTCCCGCTCCCACCCCGCAACGCCGCTGCTCGACCGGCGGGCGATCTTGGCTGGCGTGGCAGGCCTGGCGCTCGCGGTGGCTGCCCCCGGCCCGGCGCAGGCGCTTTCGCCCGATGAGGCGCGCAGCTTCGTGCGCGAGACCATCGACGAAGTCGTCGCCCTGACCACGGGCCCTGGCTCTGCGGATCAGAAGGCGCAGAAGTTCTTGGCGATCCTCGAACGTCGGGCCGCGCTGCCGCAGATCGCGCGCTTTGCCGCTGGGCCGACCTGGCGCGATATGAGCAAGGCGCAGCAGGACGACTATGTCGCCGCCTTCAAAACCTATCTGGCCAATATCTATGCCGCGCGCTTCCAGGAATACTCAGGCCAGAAGGTCGATCTCGGCGGCGTCGATGATCTCGGCAAACGCGGCGTTGAGGTAGCGAGCACGGTGTCGGGCGGTGGCACGGCGCCGATCGCGGTCAGCTGGGTGGTCTCGGATCGCCCGGGCCGTACGGTGATCGCCGATATCAAGATCGAGGGTGTCAGCCTGCTGATCACCCAGCGCGAGGAAGTGGCCGGGATCCTCTCCAAGGAAGGCGGGATCGACGGGATGATCGCCTTCCTGCGTTCGGTCTGACGGATCAGGGCGGGGGCAGGGGGCCGCTCTGACCTGGCCCCCGGCTGTCGAGATACTTCCAGATCCCGCTGCCGCGCAGCACCTGCCGTCCGCCGGACCAGATCGTGCAGCCCATGAAGCTGAGGCTGCGCGCACGGCGTAACTGGCGGGCCTCGCAGAGCATGGTCTGGCCATGCTTGGCGGCGGCCAGGAAGTGGCAGTCCATCTCGATGGTCGCGCAGGGGTGGCGCTCGCCGGCCTCGAAGGTGGCGGTGCCCATGGCGATATCGGCCATCGTCATCAGCACGCCTCCGTGGCAAACGCCGCCCACGTTGATGTGCCGGTCCTCAAGCGTCAGCCGTGCGATCCAGGCATCGCCGTCCCGCGCGATCTCGAAGGGCCCGACGAGGCTATTGAAGCCGGTTCCCTGCACGGAGCGCCAGGGCAGGGCGGGGTCGAGGTCTTCGGGCAGCATCGGCGGTCTCTCCGTTCTCGCCCCTGGGCGCACGCGACCGCTTGTGGTCCCGCGGCGGGCGGGCGATAGCATTCGGCTATGCGACAGACCACTGCTCTACTGCACATCAAGACCTCCGGCCCCGGGCTCGTCCCGATCGACGCCCAGGTGCGTGGCTTTCTCGAAACCGCGCAGGCGACGATGGAGCATGGCGTCCCGTCGGGGCTGCTCACGCTTTTCTGCCAACACACCTCGGCCTCTCTGACGATCCAGGAAAACGCCGATCCGGATGTACGCCACGATCTGCAGGACGCGATTGCCGGCCTCGCGCCCCATGGCCATGCGCCCGGCACCGAACAGCCTTATCGCCACAGCGCCGAAGGCCCGGACGATATGGCCGCCCATCTGCGCGCGGTGCTCACGGGCGTCCAGCTCTCGATCCCGATCATCGGTGGCAGGCTCGCGCTCGGCACCTGGCAGGGGCTCTATCTCTGGGAGCATCGCGACGCGCCGCAGGCCCGGCGGATCGCTGCCCATATCCTGACCGACTGACGGGGTGGCCCCCCGCTCACGCAGGCCGCGCGATAGCGTGACCGGCGCGGCAGTGAACCGTGAGCGGGGCCGGCCCAGATGAGCGTCATCGAGGGCGCGCCACGGAGCGCGTCCAGCCCGAGACACGAAAGGATCGGATCCATGACGCG
>JBCCLX010000379.1:0-4602 GCA_039026635.1 Pseudomonadota bacterium | reverse complement strand
GCAACATGGTCGCCGGTCATCACTTTACGGAAATCGGGAATTTGACAGACTTGCCACAGAAGTTTCACGCTCTTGGGGTGGCGCGCGAGATCGGCGATCTCCGGGTCGTCCCAGAGACGACGCAGCGCCGCGAGATCGGAGGCCTCGCGGGCGCGGGAGAGATCGGGGCTGTCGGGGGCGGCCTCGAGCGACTGGAGCAGCATCGGTACGGTGCCGAAATCGAGCCGACTGTTGCGCCACATCAGCCGCTGCAGCGGCTTGAAGCGGTGGTTCTCGATCGCCTCGACCAGATCCTCGTCAAAGGGGCTCACCTCCCCGGTGACACCGAAGCTCCCGTCCTTGGTGTAGCGCCCCGCGCGCCCGGCGATCTGGCCGATCTCATTGGGCTGCAGGTGGCGATGGCGGTGACCGTCGAACTTGGAGATCCCGGCAAAGGCGATGTGGTCGACATCGAGGTTCAGCCCCATGCCGATGGCATCGGTGGCGACGAGATAGTCGACGTCGCCGTTTTGATAGAGCGCGACCTGGGCATTGCGGGTCCGGGGCGAGAGCGCGCCCATGACCACGGCCGCCCCCCCGCGCTGGCGGCGGATCAGCTCGGCGATGGCATAGACCTGATCGGCCGAAAACGCGACCACGGCGGTGCGCGGCTTCAGCCGAGAGAGCTTCTTGGCACCACCATAGCTCAGCGTCGAGAAGCGGGCGCGGGAGAGAAAGCGCGCTTTCGGCACAAGGCTCGCGATGCGCGGGCGGGCGACGTCGGAACCCATGAACAGCGTCTCATGCCGGCCGCGCGCATGCAGCAGCCGGTCCGTGAAGACATGGCCGCGATCGGGATCGGCACAGAGCTGGATCTCGTCGACGGCGAGGAAATCCGCCATGCCGTCGAGCGGCATCGCCTCGACGGTGCACACGAAAAACTGCGCCCGCGATGGCGCGATCTTCTCCTCGCCGGTGATGAGGGCGACGACCGAGGGGCCGCGCATGGCGACGATCTTGTCGTAGACCTCGCGGGCGAGGAGCCGCAGGGGCAGGCCGATCACGCCCGTGCGATAGGAGAGCATGCGCTCAATGGCGTAATGCGTCTTGCCCGTGTTGGTGGGGCCTAGGATCGCGGTGATCGTGCTCTCGGCGGGTAGAATGTCGAGATCGGTCGGCACGGCGGGCAGCGCGGGCGGGCCCGGGGCGGCGGCACGGCGCTCGGCGATCTGCGCTTCGGTCTCGGCCCGCTTGGCTTCCCGCCGGGCGCGCTCGGCGGCTGCCTCCGGCGTGTCGGCGGCACGCATCTCTCGCTCCATGGCGTCGAGCGCCTCGGCGAGGGCTTCCGTCGGATCGGGTTTCTGGGACATGGGACCCCATGGGCGGGACGCGCGGGCGGCGTCGTGACAGGTCCTACTGCGGCGCCCACCCTGGTGCCCCGCTCAGAGAGGCTGGGTGAGCGGAACGGTGACGCGGCTCAGAGCTCGCGGCCGTCCACATCCGGAGAGAGCTTCTCCACGCCCCTCTGCGCCCCAGGCATATTGGGGTGGAGCTCGAGCACCCGGCGATAGGCGGCGAGCGCCCCTTTGTCATAGCCGGTTCGGTCCAGGATAATGCCAAGGCCTGCCAGCGCGCCGAAGTGGCGGGGCTCCAGGATCAGCGTCGTCTCGATGTCCCGCATCGCCAGCCCGTAGTTCTGCATCAGGAAATGCAGGGTGGCGCGCTGGTTCCAGCCCTCGGCGAAGTCGGGCGCGAGCCGGACCAGATCGTCCAAATGCAGGAGCGCGGTGTCGAAGTCCTCCGCCTCCATCGCCTCGAGCCCACGCGCGAGCAGCAGATCCATGCTTGGGCTGCCCGAGCGGCGCCAGACCCGCCAGATCTGGCCCTGGATCACGGGCCAGTCCGGGTTCTCGGCGCGGGCGAGCTGTTCGAAGAGACTGTCGAGCTGTGCAGCCCGGGCCTCTGCCTCATCCGGCACCTCGATCGGCGAGAGGCCTTCCTCCACCAGATCGCCCGTCTCCGGCAGATCGGGCATCTCAGGGAGATCCGCGGGCGGTTGCGGCATCGCGGGCGCCTCGTCGCCAGGCACCGGGATCTCGATCTGCGCGCGGGCGGGCAGCGCGACCGCAAGCGCGAGTGTTGCGGCAAGCGCCGCTCGGATCATTGGCTCGCTCATACTTGCAAGATTAGACGTGCCGCGTAGGTCTGCAAGGGAGCCGTGCCCTTTGGCGCGGTCACCGATCGTCACATCACAAGGCTGCCAAGCCGGGGAGAACGGATATGAGCGACAACCTCGAAGGCGCGGCGGCCAAGCTGCGCAGCAAGCTGGAGGGAACGGGCTTCTCGGGCAGCGTCAAATTCGCGATTGAGGGCGAGGGGGCCATCATGGTCGATGGCGAGGGCGTGAGCATCGGCGATGGCGAGGCGGACATCACGGTCAGCGCCGATCTCGAGACCTTCCGCGATCTCTTCGACGGGGCGCTCGATCCTGCCTCGGCCTTCATGACGGGACGGATCAAGATCGACGGCGATATGTCGGCGGCGATGAAACTGGTGCAATACATCTGATCTCATGAGACCTCTGCCCGGTCATCTACCCGCTGCACCGGTGATCCCGGGGGCGGCGCCTTGGGATCTTGGTCTCGCGCTCGAGGCCGAGGACGGGGTGGCCTTGCGCGCAGCCCTCTGGAACCCCGGCGGGCCGCGGGGCTTGGCGCTCTATCTCTCGGGGCGGACCGAGTTCTTGGAGAAAGGGGCCATGGTTGCCGCGGCTCTGGCTGCGCGGGGCTATGCTGTGGCCAGCCTCGATTGGCGGGGGCAGGGCTTGTCGGAGCGGCTGACGCCCGAACGGATGCGTGGTCACGTCGACAGTTTCGATGCCTTCTCCCGCGATCTCGCGGCCCTTCTCGCCGCGCCCGAGGTCGCGCGGGAGGGGCCCGTCCGGCTCGCGGTCTGTCACTCGATGGGATGCGCGATCGCGCTTGGGGCCGTGGCGGCGGGCATGCTGGCGCCCGGGGCACTGGTCCTCTCGGGGCCGATGGCGGGGATTGGTTTTCCCTGGATCGTCGATCGCAGCGCGCGGGTCGCCTCCCGTTTGGCGCGTGCTGCGGGGCTCGCCAAACGCTGGCCGCCGATGCCGAACCCGAGCGAGGTCTATGTGCTGCGCCCCTTCGAAGGGAACTGCCTGACCCATGATCCAGCACTCTATGGCTGGCAGGGCGATGCCTGTCGGGCGGTGCCGGATCTCGGCCTCGGGCTGCCGACGCTGGGCTGGGTCGCCGCCGCCTATGACCGCATGGCGATGATGCGCAGGCTGAAGCCGCTGCCGCTGCCGGTGCAGGTGCTGCTCGGCACGCGGGAGGGTGTGGTCAGCCCAGTGGCCGCGCGCGCGCTGGCCACCCGGCTCGACGCCCGGCTCGATCTGATCGAGGGCGCCAAGCACGATCTCTTCACGGAAGCCACCCCGCAGCGTGACGCCGTCTGGCAGGCGATCGACGGGTTCTTGGAGAGGCTGCCGCCGCGCGAGGCCGCTGCGCGCTAGCCGGCAGGCACCCGGGAGAGAACCTCTAGGGCGGCTGCGTGCAGCGCCGGGGTTGCGGCGGCGACTACCCGCCCACCCCATCGGCATTCGCCGCCTTGCCAGTCCGTCACGATCCCGCCGGCGGCCTCGACCACCGCTTTGGGTCCCGCGATATCATAGGCTGCGAGCCCGTTCTCGACGACCAGATCCGCGCATCCCGCGGCCACCATCGAGTAGCCGTAGCAGTCCGTGCCGTAGCGCGTGTCCCTCGTCATCTGGCGCAGGACGGCAAAGGCCTCGGCCTCGGCGCCATGGAAGAGATCCGGGGAAGTGGAGATGAGCGTCGCGTCTGCCAGGGTCTCGACGCGGCTCGCCCTCACCGGAGCGCTGCTCTCTGGGCCCAACAGCCAGGCCCCTACGCCTGTGACGCCGAGAAAGAGCTCGCGCGTCACCGGATGGTCGACGATCCCATGGCTGGCCGCATGCCCATCGTCTCGGGCGATCAGCGTGCCCCAGGTTGGCAGGCCTGCGACGAAGGCGCGCGTCCCGTCGATGGGATCGATCACCCAGGTCACACCGCTTGTCCCGGCCAGCGCCGCTTCTTCCTCGCCGAGGATCGCGTCTGCCGGGCAGGTCTCGGCCAGGATGGCACGGATCGCCGCTTCGGCGGCCCGATCCGCCTCGGTGACCGGATCGAAGGCGCCCGCGGCGGCTTTGTTCTCAGGTGGGGGGAGACGGCGGAAGCGCGGCAGTGTCTCAGCCCGCGCCGCCAGCGCCAGCCGGCAGAGCAGCAGCGCCATCTCATCGCCCAACAGCGGCTCCGGCAAAGCCGGCAGCCCCGAGGCCTCGAATGTGGTCATGGAACCCCTCCCGCGCCACCGGGTGCCGCTTGTCTGCGTCCATCCCTCGGCCAGGGCCGTGGTGGCGTCAAGAGGCTCTGAGGGACGGGAGCGTCGACGACGCCCGTCCCCCGAAGGTGGCAATGGGAGGGTGGTGGTTCCGCTCCGGCGTCAGCGCTTAGGCCGCTTCGCCGAGAACGCGGGCAAGATCGAAGAGGCGGCGGCGCTGCGTCTCCGGGATCGCGTAGTAGGCACGCACGAGAT
>JBCCLX010000378.1:0-4618 GCA_039026635.1 Pseudomonadota bacterium | reverse complement strand
GACGCCCAAAGGCAGCTTCGATGAAGTCTATCGAACCGCCACGGTGTTTCTAGCAAAGCCTTGGAAACTCTGGGCCTATGGGGGTTTCGAGCACAAGAGACTGGTCGCAAAACTCGCCTTCACAGGGCCTTTGCCCTCCTGCCCGAACGAGGGCTATCGAACCGCGAATATGGCGTTACCCTTCAAGGTCTTAGCCGAAATTTCCAGCAGAAACTCAAGTATGGTGGAGGAAGCTGGAGAATGTTCGAACCAGCTTTTTGAGGTTTTGGAGGACTGGAGTTACCAGCTTCGCCGGCATGGCATCGACGATTTGGAGCGCTTCGAATGAGGCCGTCGCATCAGTTTGCCGGGGCCTCGGCGGTTGCTGACGCGAGACCTGAGCCTCGCAAATCGGCAGAGACGCCACGCGTTCTCTCGGTGCGGCTCACCGCGGTCGAGCGGCAACGCCTGGAGCGGGAGGCGTCCGGGAGACCGTTGAGCAGCTATGTCCGATGCAGGCTCTTTGACGACCCTCGCGACCGCACGTCAAAGCGCCCCGGCACGATCAGCGATGCGAAAGCGCTTGGCCGGGTTCTGAGCGCGCTTGGTCGCTCTCCTCAGACTGGCACACTGAAGGGCATCTTGGCGGCCTGCGACGATGGCACGCTCGTGATGGGTCCCGAGGCTGAGAACGCTCTTCGGGTGGCATGCGCCAACGTCGCCGCGATGCGCGCGGATCTGATCCAGGCTCTTGGCTTGAGGCCGGAGTGACCGGCGATGATCCTGGTCGGCAATCAGCGTGGCGGTGGGAAGAACTTGGCGCTCCACCTCCTCAAGGAGGAAAACGAGCGCGTCGAAGTCCATCAGCTCCGCGGGTTTGTCGGCGAGACCCTGATCTCCGCTTTGCAGGAGAGCTATGCTCTTAGCCGCGCGACCAAGTGCAGACAGCATCTGTTTTCGCTCAGTCTCAACCCACCACCGGAGGAAGACCCCGACAACCAGGTGTTCGAAGAAGCCGTCGACCGCATCGAGCGACGCCTCGGCCTCGACGGCCAGCCCCGAGCCATCGTGTTCCATGAGAAGGAGGGGCGGCGGCACGCCCATGCGGTATGGTGCCGGATCGATGCAGGACAAATGAAGGCAGTGCCGCTGCCCTTCACGCGGCAGAGACTGCAGGAGGTCGCGCGCGAGCTCTACATCGAGCATGACTGGCGCATGCCAGATGGGTTCATCGACAAGGAGCTGCGCGACCCGCGCAACTTCACGCTCGCGGAGTGGCAGCAGGCCAAACGTGCCCAGAAGGATCCGAGGCGGCTGAAGGCGCAGTTTCAGGAGGCCTGGACGCTCTCGGACTCGAAGGTGAGCTTCGAGCACGCACTGAAGGAGCGCGGCTTCATCCTGGCCAAAGGCGACCGTCGCGGATTCGTGGCTGTCGACCATACGGGCGAGGCCTATGCCGTGTCGCGCTGGGTGGGGCTCAAAGCGAAGCAAGTGGCGGCGCGGTTGGGATCGACTGACGATCTGCCCAGCGTGCCGGCGGCGCACGCCAAGGCCGCGGGCTTTGTCACGGTGCGGCTTGAGGCGTTGAGAGCGGAACAAGTCCGCGAGGCTGCAGCGACGAAGGCAGAGTTCGATGCGCGACGGGAGCGGTTGGAGCGGCAGCACGCGGCGCAGCGCAAAGCGCTGGCTGAGGATCAGCGACACCTCCGGCAGCTGCAGGAGGCTGAGCAGCGGCACCGGTTCCGGACGGGTCTTCTCGGATTTCTGGATCGTGTAACTGGGCGCCATCGACGCGTCGCGGCCGAGAACCAGCTGTCAGCGGCTAAGCTTGACGAGGTCAATTCGGTCGAGCGATGCGCCCTCGCTGAACGGCAAGGGCAAGCGCGGTCGGCCCTGCAGGAGCGCGCGGAGGCAGAGCTGCGACAACGTCGGTCTGCCGCAGAGTCTCTCACGACGGACATCGACGCGCTGCAGAATGCGCGAAGGCGAGCCGAACGCGCAGATCATACCGGCAACAAAGGCGCAGAGCGCCGCAAACGACAGCGCATCCGAGATGGGCCTTAGAATGGCAGCCAGCGAGTCTCGCGTCGAGAAAGAGGGGCGCCAACGCGACGCTGCGCTGGCGCCCCAGTTTTGCGGGTTGGGAAATCGCTCAGGCTGCTTTGGCGTCGTCGCGCTGGCGCTGCAGGGTTTCCAGATCGTCGGCGGCGTCGCGGGCGATGATGTCCATCTGCTCGACCGCATGGCGCATGATGTCGAGGGCGCGCGCCTCGTAGAGCCGGATCAATGCCTCACCGGCGCGGCGCTCCTCCTCGATCTGGAGCGGCAAGAGCAGGCAGGCAGAGTAGCGCCCGATCCGCTCGATGCTGGTCTCGAAGGCCAGGAGCGGATCGGCCACAGCATCGATGCTCGGCCGTTCGGTCAGCTGTTCGAGGTTTTCCAGGAGGCGTTCCGCTTCCCCCGCCGGGTACCGGTTGCGGATGCGGTCTTCAAATGTCTCAGTCGGTTTGGTCATAATACTCTCCACACAATTGATTTGATAAACAATAAAGGAGTTTTCTATAGACAAATACTTAAAGAATGATTAAAGATGCGATATATTTTGAACTTATTTGACAAACATCAAGATGATTACGACCAATCAATTGCGGGCTGCTAGAGCCCTTCTCAGGATCGAGCAAGCAGAAGCCGCAGAAGCGGGCGGCATCTCACGGGCGACGCTGTCGGCCATCGAGAACGAGAACAGCCCCGGCAGTGCGGCGAGCCTGCGCAATCTGCAGAGCTTTTATGAGGCCCGCGGCGTGGTCTTCACCGAAGATGACGGCGTGCGCTTCAACAGGTCCGGACTGCGCCGCTATCGCGGGCCGGAGGACTTCCAGCGTTTCTATGACGATGTCTATGAGACGGCTCGGCGCCAGGGCGGCACGCTCTCGATCCTAAACGGTCAGCCGGAGGAGCTGATCCGCTGCCTTGGGGAGAGCTTCTACCGCGACCATGCCGCACGGATGGCGGCGATCAAGGACCGCTTCCGCTTCCAGGTGATCGTGCGCGAGGGGGATCGCGCGCTGATCGGGGCGGAGTTTGCGGAGTATCGCTGGTGGCCCGAGGCGCTCTTCACCCGGCGCATGCTCTACATCTATGGCGACAAGGTCGCTTGGATTGTCTTCGAGCCGCGCGATGTTCGCGTCGTCGTGCAGGACGACCGGGAGATCGCCGAGGCGCAGCGGGTGGTGTTCGACATCGCTTGGCAACATATGGCGCGGCCAATCGATGACTGAGCGCTTCGACAATTACCACTTCACCATGCTGCGCCCGGCTTTCGAGCGGGCAGTGGCCGAGGGGTGTTACGATCACCCTGCAGAGGGTCTCGCGGTTGAGCCTGTTGTGAGCACGCCCGAGACCTATCTGCCGCTCCTGCAGCGCTTCGGCGGGCCTTGGGGGTGGGATCGGCGGCCAAAGTACGGCGATCTGGATTACATCACACGGCGACTGGCAGAGCCGGAAACGCAGTTGACGCTGTTTCGCGCTGCGGGCCGCGAGATCGGCTTTGCCATGACCGGACGGCCTGCGGATGGGTTCGAGGCCCGTTTCGCCGCGGCCCATGGCGGCCCTGTCGCGGAGATCGAGAACATCGCCCTCCACCCGGCCGAGACCGGTGAGGGCAAAGGACGGTGGTTCTTGGGGGCGCTCCTGCGCGGGCTCTTCGCCGATCACAGCGCCGTCTGCCTCGCCTCCCGCTCGACCAATCACGCTGGGGTGCCGCGCTTCTATCGCCGCATGGGCTTCACGCTGGCCCATGTCGAGCGCGGCCTGCCGGACGATCTGGCGCCCGCCAATGGCCCCGCCTGCCGGGTGGCCTGATGGGGCGGTTGCTCAAGTGATGGCTCACAGGGTGTTTGGGGCCGTTGCGGGGGCTCTCGCCTCCGGGCCAGATCTCTCGGCTCCCGCCGTGCCCTCTGCGCTGGGGTCACGCGCCTCAGTCTCCGCAACTGGTTGGGCGTTCGGGGCGGGACCGAGCTCGGCTTCGAGATCGTCAAGGTCTTCGGCGGTCAGCTTGCCCTGATCGAGGTGTTCGCGGGCCTCGTCGAGGCGTTGTTGCTGTTCCAGGAGGTCCTCGCGCTCGGCCCCGAGCGCCGCTTCGGCTTCCCTCTCCTGTCTGTAGTCCTCCCAACTCGGATAAGCATCGTCGATCTCGTCCGGGTCGATCTCATCGGGCGAGACCGCTTCCCCATGCTCGTCGAAGACCTGAGTGCCATCCCCGGTCTTGAAGACCCGCCGTCCGTCCGGCAGCACGAAGGCCTGCTCCAGAAGATCGCGGATGCGCTCTCGGACAGCATCAAGCGCCTCGGTGTTGCGCATGAGCGCTTCGGTGTTCGCTGCCTCGAGCTGCGCGAGACGGCGCTGGATGGCGGCGTGCTCTCGGATCGCCAGAGCAGCTGTCGCGCTGTCCACCGCGGCTTCATCGGCGCGCAGATCGTCCCGGGACGCGCGGGCCTCCTGCACGCGCTCATGGGTGAAGGCCTGCCGTTCCCGCCGTTCAGCAGGTAGGGGGCGTCGGATGCCGCGGTCGAGATAGTAGGGGTCCCACTCAATCATGGCGCCCCGCAGTCTCGTTTGGTCAGCGCCAGAACGATCGGCG
>JBCCLX010000377.1:0-4671 GCA_039026635.1 Pseudomonadota bacterium | reverse complement strand
CCGAAGTGACCGCGGCCATCCAGGCGCTGGGCGGGGTCTATGTCTCGGTCTTCGAATGGTCCGGCCGCTACAAGCAGCGCCCCATCGCAACCTGGACCCTGCTCGATGGGCCCGGGGCGATCCGCGGCTTGGCCGGGGCTATCGCCACGCATCCACGGTCGACATCGGAGTATCCAACCGCGCTTGGCGCAGCTCTCGGCCATGCGGCCACGCTGTTGGCGCGCGGCCCTAAGCCCTGTGAACGGAGGGTCATCGATGTCGCGGGGGATGGGGCCAACAATCACGGCTTCGGCCCACGCCACGCCTATCGCGCCTTCGACTTCAACGAGATCACGGTCAACGGTCTCGTCGTCGTCGGCTCCGATGCGCGGGTGATCGACTACTACCGCGACGAAGTGATCCGAGGCCCCGCGTCCTTCCTGGAGATCGCCGCCGGGTATCGGGACTTCGAGCAGGCGATGAAGCGCAAGCTGCTGCGCGAGATCGGAGCCATGAGCCTTGCGACCTTGGAGGAGACCGAATGACCCTAACCCCGCTCCCGCGCCGCCTGCTTGGCCTCGCCGGGCTCGTTCTCTTGGCTGTCGCCCTGCCTGTCAGAGCCGAGGCGCCCGCCTTCTTCTGTAGCGGCATCGGCGAAGAGGCCGCGGAGGAAGAAGCGACCTTCCCCCACACGCTCAAGCTCATCTTTGCGCAGGTGGACGGCAAGTTCATCGCCGATGTTGATGCGACGATCATGCAGGGCAGTGAGACGGTGCTGACGGCCTTCTGCCCCAGCCCCTGGTTGCTCGTCGATCTGCCAGAAGGCCGCTACACAGTCACCGCAACCCATGCGGGCGTGACCAAGAGCACTGCAGTGTCAGTGAAGAGCGGGCGCGTCACGGATCAGGGCTTCGGTTTCTGAGCGGAGGGCCTCTGATCGGGCCGCTGGGCGGGTGAGCCAGTGTGGCGGCGAGCTAGCCCTGCCAGAGCTCGGCCTCTAGCCCGAGGTAGTTCTGCCAAGCGAACCAATAGGCGAGATGGCCTGCGACGCGCGGCAGGCGCGTGCCGCCCGGCCCGATCAGAGCCTCTTCGGTGATCTCCCAGCGCTCCGTCCCGCTGCGAAGGCCCCCGCTGCCGTCGGCCTGCAACTGGCGGGCCCCGCGCTCATAGGCGCGTACCGTCCGTCCCCCCGTCTCGCCGACAAGGACAATGTCGAGCGGGCCGATGCGGTCATTGATCACCCGACCGCCCGCAAAGGCCGAGAGCGGCCAGGCCCGCGCGACGCCCTGCTGCCGGATGCCGAAGATCTCGTCCTTCGCCGCCAGCGCCTTGTCGCGGACGAGCGCGGGAAACATCAGCGTGTCGCTCGCAAAGTAGTCCCGATAGACGACGCCGGAGCCGTAGTCGCGGCGATGCCCGGTCTCGAGGCTCAGCACCCGGGTTCCTGGATTGGCGGCGCGCCAATCGCCCCAGGGGGCAATCGTCACCGGGCGCTGGGCGAGGGTGATGCCGGAGCCCACCAGCGGGCCGACGACCGGCTCACCCGTGAACTGGTTCCAGAGCGAATGCGTTTGCCTGTCGAACATCAGCTTGTTTGAGCGGTAGAGAAAGCCCGAGGAGCCGAAGACGAAGCGCTCCCGCCCAGGCACCTGGGTCTCGAACAGGATCCCCGCGCCGCAGAGCGTGCAGTAGGCGAGCGCGACCGGCACGCCACCGATCACCTCGTTGAACATCTCGTGCCAGCCCATGATGCGCAGCGGATAGGCGCGCCGGTCGCCGTTGATCGCGACACCGAAGACGGGATCGTCGTCGCGTAGGTACTCGGCATCACCGGCATCGATGAGGGTGGGATCATCGAGGCTCGGGATCCCGTCCTTGGCTACACCGCCCCAAGCGATCTCCTCAAAACGGATGCGCATCCGGTCACGCTCGAGCCAGGGATCGCGGAGGAAGAGATCGAAGTCGCTGTCGATGGAGAGGAAGAGCGTGCGTTTGAGCGCTGTGTAACCAGGCGTCGGGCGCACTTCGGGATGGGCCTCCTGCCAGAGCATCCAATCGAACCAGCGTTGAGACGGAGCCTCTCCGGTTAGCCCCGCGAGCAGAACCGCCACATTGCTTCGCGGCAGCGCCCCGTATCGCAGCGCGAGGATCAGACCGGGGACAGCGGAGATTGTGGCTTCCTCGCGGATGATGCGCATGGCCTGGTCCGGGCGCATCAGCCCGGCGGTGGGGGTCACGAGCGTGGCGATCGCGGCATCGATGCGCGTCTCATCGGCCCATGCCGTCCTGGACCACCCAAGGGCGATGGCAGGGCCGACGCCTGCAGTCATGGCGCCGGCCAGAAGGTGGCGGCGAGAGAGCGCGGTGGGCCGGGCCCTGGGCTCGGGCGGTATCGGCGGTTGGGTCGGCACGGCGGCATCTCCTCCAATCGGATGACCGCCAAGATGGCGCGCTGCCGACGCCAGCGCGAATCACAGCCCGGCGCGGGGGCGTGAGCCGTCGTCACATTTTATGAGAGATGGGCGAGACGCGGGGCGCGGCGCTTACGCGATCACGCCGCCATCCGCATCTTCGCCCGCCGCGTCCAGCAGAGCCGCGAAATCTGGAATGCGCACATGGCGCGCATCGCGGAGCACGATCACGCCATCCTTGCGCAGGTTCGTGAACTGACGGCTCACGGTCTCGATGGTCAGGCCAAGATAATCGGCCATCGCCTCTCGCGTGATCGGGAGTTCAAACTCCAACCCGTCGACGCCATCGCGCTTGCCGCCCAGCGCCACGCGCCGTGCGATGATCAGCAGGAAGGTCGCGATCTTCTCCCGCGCCGTCTTGCGGCCGAGCAGCAGCATCCAGTCCCGCGCGGCGTCCAACTCGTCGAGCATCATCTCCAAGAGACGCCGTTCAAGCGAGGGTGTCTGCAGCAACAAGGCCTCGAAGCGCTGGCGCGGGAACATGCATAGGCGGACTTGCGTGACAGCGACGGCATCGTAGGGCGGCGCCTCGCGCATCGGGCGGCCGATGAAATCCGATGGGAACATGAGCCCCACCATCTGTCGCCGTCCATCGGCCATCGTTTTGGAGAGTGCCACCACCCCTTCCACAACAGACCCTAGGAAGTTGGTGGTCTCGCCTGCCGCCGCGATCTCCTGGCCGGGCGCGAACGTACGATAGTACTTAAGCTGTTCAAGCCGGGCGATTTCGTCCTCGGACGAATACGTACAGACAGCCCGCTCCCTAATGGGACACGTTGCACATCGGTCTCGGGCCACCAGTTGGTTCGGCGCGTGCTGCATATCATCATTTACCGTTGCAAAACGGAACCTGGTTCCACAATGCAGAAGGTCTTGATCCGGGTCAATGTTAAGCGACGGGCCTGAGTGTCACACCACACATCATGACAAGCATTCTTGCCCAGAGCCTCGCTTCGATTTTTGCGCCGGACGCTCTGCAGCGGCCCGTACCGCGCTATACGAGCTATCCGACGGCGCCAAACTTCGACAGCAGCGTCGGCCCGGGCTGGTATGCCGCCTGGCTCGGTGAGCTGGCGCCGGAGACGCCGCTCTCGCTCTATGTGCACATTCCCTTCTGCCGCCGTGTCTGCTGGTTCTGTGCCTGTCGCACCCAGGGCATCCGCACCGATGAGCCGCTAAAGCACTATCTCGACCGGTTGGAGGTCGAGGTCGATCGCGTGGCGGGGGCCACCGCGGCGGGTGGAGACATTACGCAGATCCATTGGGGAGGCGGTTCGCCCTCCATGCTCTCGGCCGATGACATGCTGCGGCTGGCGCGGGTTCTGAAGGCGGCTTTCCCCGGTGCCGAGAAGGCGCCACTCATGATTGAAGTCGACCCGCGCGACATGGATCAAGAGCGTCTTGATGCCCTGCCGGAGGCCGGGGTGCAGAGCGTGACAGTCGGTGTGCAGGATTTCGCCCCGGCGGTGCAGGCGGCGATCGGGCGGGTGCAGGGCGCGGTGATGACTGCGGACGTCATCGGCGCACTCCGTGCGCGGGGGATCAGCAGCATCGGGATCGACCTGATCTACGGCCTGCCTCATCAGACGGTGCGGTCCTTGTTGACGACGCTTGAAGCTGTCCTCGCCATGGCGCCGGAGCGGATCGCGCTCTATGGCTATGCCCATGTGCCCTGGATGGCGCGGCGTCAGAGCATGATCGACGCCATGACCCTGCCCGAAGCATCGGCACGAATCGAACTGGCAATGGCGGCGCGAGAGATGCTGACGGCGGCTGGGTACCTGCCGGTCGGCATCGACCATTTCGCGCGTCCCGGCGATCCGCTCGCGTTGGCGGCCAATGCGCGGCAGCTGCAGCGCACCTTCCAGGGCTACACAGCGGATGGCAGCGCGGCGCTGCTTGCCTTCGGCGCCTCGGCCATCGGACGCCTGCCGCGAGGGTTGGTGCAGAACGCGCCGACGACGGCGGCGTGGCAAGCGGCGATCGATGCGGGCGATCTCGCGACGGTCAGCGGCACGGCCTATGGGCTCGACGACCGCATGCGAGCCGAGGCGATTGAGGACATGCTCTGCCATTTCCGCTTCGACGCCGCGCGCCTGACGGCGCATTACGGCGATATGGCGGGCCCGCTCCGGCGCGAGGCCGCAGCCTTGATGGAAATCGCGCCCGAGGGGGCGCTGATCCCGCTCCCGCAAGGGGGCTTTGAGGTGGCACCCGCCTG
>JBCCLX010000376.1:0-4673 GCA_039026635.1 Pseudomonadota bacterium | reverse complement strand
CCGTGCTGTCGCCGCCGTCGGTGGGCGGCACGAGGCCCGCGGCGCGCATCAGGCGCTGACGCGTTGTGCCATCAGGGGCGTGGCCGCGCAGCCGCACCACGCCGTCTTGTGCTCGTGAGGCGGCCATGCGGTAGGGGGCGGCGCTGGGGAGGGGGACGTCCGGAAAGGCGAAGGAGGCGGCGGTGGAGACGGGTTTCGGGACCTGCTGTTCGCCTGCCTGCTGCGGCACCTCCGATCCTGCGCTGGCCTGATGGCCCTGGGGCGCGACCAGGAGGGCACAGAGCAGGAGAACGAGACGGCGTCGCGCCCGGAACGGAGGCGAGGGCCGGCGTATCGTTCGCGCGCCGCGTGGCGAGCGCGCTGCGGAGCGTGGACGGGCGCCGCGGAGCGCGGGACCGTCAGGCCCCGGGCAACCTCGGGGACGGCGGCTGTCGAGTGCTGCGCTCAAGGCTGCGAGCTCATGGTGCTGCGCTCGTCGTGCTGGCGCGGCGCAGCTGAGCCTCGCGCAAGGCGATGTAGAGCGTGGCTGCAACGATGATCGCGCCCCCCAGGAAAGTGGCCTCGTCCGGAACCTCTCCGAACAACAGATAGGCCGCGACCCCGACCGTCACGAGCCGCAGGTAGCTGAAGGGGGCGAGAAATCCGGCATCCCCGATGGCATAGGCCTTGATATCGGCAAAGCTGCGCAGCGAGGAGCCAACGACGACGACGACGATCAGCACCCAAGTCGTGATCGAGCTGGGCAGCTCCCAGAAGAAAAGGGCCGGCGGGACGCAGAGAATGGCGACGATCACGGAGGAGCTGACGAAGACTGCGTTTGGACCATCCCGATCGGTTGCCATACGCCCAAGCACCAGCACCGAGCCGAAGCAGAGTGCCGAGATCAGGGCGAGGACCATGGCAGGCTCGATCCGGCCTGCATCGGGCCGCAAGATCACGATGGCGCCGGTGAAGGCCGCCATCATGGCGACCCAGCGCCGCGGTCCGACGCGCTCGCCGAGGAGCGCCATCGCGAAGAGCGTCGCAAAGATGGGGGCCATGAAGAACAGCACCGTGGAGGTCGCCAATGGGAGCTTCCAGATCGCGTAGAACCCAAAGTTCAGGGCACCCACCATCACCAGCCCGCGCAAAAGGTGCAGCGGCCAGGCGGTGAAGCGCAGGGGCCTGCCGCCGGGGCGTCGCGCCGCCCAGATCACCGGGATCACCGGCAAGAGCGCCAAGGTCGAACGCAGGAAGGCCAGCATCACGCTGTGGATCTCAGCCGAGACATGGCGCACGCCGAGCGTCATCGCCGTGGCGCCGGCCACGGAGGTGAGGATCCAGGCGATGGCGGTGCCCTGGGGTGTCAGGACAAAGCGCCGATGGCCGGCATTATCTGTCTGGAACTGGGACATGCGCCCTTCCGTGCGTAGAGGTGAAGAGTTGCCCCTTTCCACCGCCGTGGCAAGCGGGGCATGGTCGGCGCGGGCGAAAGCTGGCGCCGCTGCGACGCATGGCCCTCCGCTGGCAAGGCGGGGCGCAGCGGTGGCGGCGCTGAGTTGGCGGCGCTGGGTTGGCGGCGCGGTGGCGGCCTGAGGCAGGCGGAGAGCGACGGATATGAGCAGGGTCGGCTTAGAAGAGAGCAGCCAGGGCGCGCGCCTCCGGGGGCGCAGCTGTGGCTGGGGTGGCATTGCGCTCCTGATGCTCGCCGTCTGCGCGCCGCCTGAGCGGGCTGCGGCCGATGTGCTGTCCGATCTGGTGAGCCGGTGCGCCGCGCCTGAGACGCCGGTGGCCGAGGTCTTGACGGCTTGCGAGCGGGCGCTCGCGCAATCGGGGGACCGCTTGGATCACGCCAATCGGGCCGCTGTGCATTACAACGCCGGGGTCGCGGCGCTCGATCTCGGCCGTGCGGTGCAGGCCGAGGGACATTTCGCCGAGGCCGTCGTCCTGCAGCCGCGGATGGCGGAGGCGCATGTGAGCCTCGGCTTGGCGCTTGAGGCTCAGGCCAAACATGAGGCGGCGATTGAGAGCTATGGGCGCGCGATTTCGGCCGATGCTGCGGCGCCCGGGGCCTGGCTCGCGCGCGGTCGGCTCCTCCTGCGCACCGGGCGGCCTGCGGAGGCGGTTGCCGATTTCACGGATGCGATCTCGCGGGAGCCGGAGTGGGAGGCGAGCTTTCTCGAGCGCGGACGAGCGCATTTTGCGCTTGCCGACTATCGTCGGGCCGAGGCGGATTTCTCCGCCGTCATCGCCCGTGCGCCGCGCGATCCGGCGGCCTGGCTCTACCGGGCGGAGGCGCGCTCGGCTCTCGGGATCGCAGCGGCGCGCAATGATTTCGACCGCGCGGTGATGCTTGCCCCGGAATGGGGGGCGGCGCGCTATGCCCGCGGTCTCTGGTTCGAAGCGGCAGGGGAGGCGGAGGCGGCTGCGACTGATTTCCTCCGCGCCTATGAACTCGGCCATTCCGCCCCGGGGCTGACGGAGCGCGTGCGGGCGCTCTCGGCGGGGTGAGTTCGCGTTAGCTGCTGAGGACGGCTGGCAGCCAGAGTGCGAGGCCAGGGAAGGCGACGAGGAGCGCGAGGCGCGCGATATCGGCCAGCACGAAGGGCAGCACCCCGCGCCAGATCGTGGCGAGCGGGATATCGCCCGTGGCGCGCACGACGAAGAGGTTGAGGCCCATGGGCGGCGTGATCAGCCCAACTTCGACGGCGGTGACTGCGAGGATCCCGAACCAGATCGGATCGAAGCCCGCGGCGGCGGCAAGGGGGGCGAAGACCGGCACGGTGAGCAGGATCATCGCCAGGCTCTCCATGAAGCAGCCGAGGATGAGGTAGAAGACAAGGATCGCGGCGATCAGCCCGTAAGGCCCGATGCCCGCCGCGGCGACCCAGGTTTCGAGCGCGGGTGCGAGGCGCGAGATGCTGAGGAAGTACCCGAAGGCCTCCGCACCGATCAGGATCACGAAGAGCGTGGCCGAGAGCGCGACGGTCTCCCGAAAGGCGCCGAGGATCTCGCGGGCTGTCGTGCCGCGGATGAGTGCGAGGAGGAGGGCCAGGGCAGCCCCCGCGCCTCCGGCTTCCGTGGGCGTGAAGATACCGCCATAGATCCCGCCCATGACCCCGAGGAAAAGCGCAAGGGCCGCCAGTGTGCCCCCACCGGGGCGGTGATCGTCGCGCAGCGCACGCGACCGCCCACGCGTCTGCCAGAGCCGGGCGGCGGCGAGCGCTGCCATGGCATAAAGCGCGAGGCCGAGGAGCCCGGGAATGACGCCTGCGAGAAACATCGCGCCCACGGATTGCTCCATGACGAGGGCATAGAGCAGGAGGGCGACCGAGGGGGGGATCATGATCCCCAGGGTGCCGCCGGCCGCCAGCGAGCCCGCGGCGAGGCGCGGATCGGTCCCGGCGGCGCGCATCTCGGGCAGGGCCACGCGGGCCATGGCGGAGGCTGTGGCGAGCGAGGAGCCTGAGGCTGCGGCAAAGCCCGCCGAGGCACCGAGGCCTGCAAGCGCCAGGCCCGCGGGCCGCCCGCCCGACAGCCGGGCCGCGGCCGCGAAAAGATCCCGACCGATGCCGGCGCGGGCGACAAGGGCGCCCATCAGGATGAAGAGCGGCACAACGCTGAAACCCGGGTTGCCCGTGGTCTCGAGCGCGGCGCGTTCCAGGATGCGCAGGGCCGGCTCGGGCCCGATCAGCACCGCAAAGCCACCAAGCCCGACCGCGATGAGCGCAAGGCCGACGGGGCAGCCGAGCGCCAGCAAGCCCGCCAGGATCGCGAGGCCGGTGAGCCCAGTGCCTTCCGGGCCGAGCCCCGCCATCAGGCGCGATCGGCCGAGCCTGGCCGGAGCAGGCGGGCGAGGGCGGCGAGCATGAGCCCAAGGGCGCCAAAGGCCGCGACGGCGGTTGCGGGCCAAAGCGGCCAGCCAAGATCCTGGGTCAGATGCCCGGCCTCCAGCTCCAAGCGCGCACGGGAGGCCAGGAGCCAGGCGAGAAGCCCTGCGGCGAGGGCGAGGAGGGCCGACCAGAGCCGCTCCAACAGCCGCGCCACGGCCTGTGGCAGCCGTTCGATCACGACATCCACGCGAGCGAGCCCGCGCCAGGCCGCGCCAGGCAGGGCGGCAAAGACCATGAGGGAGAGCGCAAGCCCCGAAAGCTCGATGGCGCCGGGCAGCAGCAGATTGATCGCACCGCCCGTGAGATCGAACACCGCGCGCGTTGCGACGCTTCCTGCCACCACTGCGAGGAGGAGGGCGAGCGCCAGGGCCGCGAGGGTGTCGGCGGCGGCGATGAGGCGTCTCATGGCGCGACCGCCTTCGCCATGGCCGCCATCACCCGCTCGCCGCGGTTAGCCACCGATCTCGGTCTCACAGGTTGCGACATGATCCCGGAAGGCGTCGTAGGTCGCGCGTCCTGGCAGCCCCTTCGCCTCGAGCTCGGCCAGATAGCCCTCGGTCGCGCGGGCGGCGGCGGCCTCCCAGGCCGCGCGCTCCGACCCGTCGATGCTGTTGAGCGTGCCGGTCGCCAATGTCTCCGCCCGGCCTGAGACGTCGCCGGCGTCATAGCCCCGGCCGGCGGCGAGCGCCCAGTCCATCCCGCTGTTGGCGTCGATGGCCGCGCGCGCGCCCGCGGGCAGCGCCTCATAGGTCGCTTTGTTCATGGTCGCGACAAAGGCGAGCGCGTAGAGGCCAAACTCGG
>JBCCLX010000375.1:0-4722 GCA_039026635.1 Pseudomonadota bacterium | reverse complement strand
CTGGATCTGCTCGGGCGGCGCGAAGGGGGCTGGACCGCGGCCCGTCGTGTAAGTCCTGACGTTGCCCGCCCAATCGTAGACGTCCTGGAAGAGATGCCGATGGATGGCCTTCAGACCCTCGGCATCGAGGCGGTTCGCCTCAGGCGGCAAGCCCTGCTGCATGCGCTTGGCCGCGAAGTAACGTTCGGCATGCTCGAGCGTCTCGGCGTCGCGAATGCCAAGCCGGTTGCACAGCACGCCGGTCTCTGGGTCATGAACGCTCTCAAACGCCGCTTGCTCGCGGGCGCTGCGACCCGATCCGGTCATGCGCCGGTCGGCGCAGTGTCCTCATTGGCAAAGTAGCGTTTGAGCTTGTCGATCTGCTCGGCCGGATCGAGACCGTCAGCCTCCCAGGCGGCGATCTGAGCCTCGATCTCCGGCGAGCGGGCAAGGCCCTCGATATCCGCATCGACCATAGCCTGCTCGAATAGGTCAACGTCAGTGTTTTTCTTTTTATTCGTCATGCTTTACTTTACCAGATTGGGGGTGAGGGTGCCAGTTTCGGCACGGAGCAGAGGCCGATCTTTCCACAACCTATTGCGGCCAAATCGGCCTCCACCTCGCGCCAACCTCGGCTGCAGGAACGGGCTCCTTGTGCGCGCGGAGCGATATACGAACGCCACTGCCTCACCCGCACCGATAGACAAGGGTGCGGCCGGCAATCTCGGTCTGCGTGTAGTCCATCGCCAGATCGCGAGCGATGGCGCCGTAGTCGAGATAGAAGGCCAGCCGCTCCGGGACTTCTCCGAAGAGCCCTTCGTCGACGAACTGCTCCGCCAGGTCTCGCAGCCGCAGCCCCTCAAAGATGTCGACATCGAAGCTGTCCGGATCCACAGTCGCCCAATCAAAGTCGTAGCCGCATTCACCGACCGCGATAATCGCCCGAAGCTTCTGGTTCTCGTCCCAGGTCTCCACCGCTTCGAAGAACGCGGCGAGCTGAGGAATGTAGATCCCGAGCACCACGGCCAGCGCCGCATCGATCGCCTCGCCGTCGATGAACTGGATCTCGAACTCTTCGACGGGCTGCCCATGGGCATTGAGCAGGGCCCTCGCCTTGGTGCCGTACTCCTCGGCGCTCTCGAAGAAGAAGCCGACGGCAGAGAGATCATAGGGCTGAGCGTAAAGAACTGTTTTCATGAGAGTTTCTCCTTGGAAGACGGGTTGCGCATGCAACCCGACTAGCCACGCGGCAATGAGCGGGGGACGGCTGTCAGAGGTCGACGGCCAAGGAGGGGTGCGGGCGCAGGGGCTTCTTTGCCCCGAGCCACGGTCCGCCGGCCGGCGCCCGGCGCTTGCGCCGGGTCGCCTTGACAGCCAGGGGGCCGCAGGCCCTGCCTTTTCCAAACGAGAGACGTCAGCGGAACGCTGTCAGAAGCATCCTCGGCACCGTTCAGCCTGCCGACAGGTCGCGACGGATTGTGCCGAGGCTCGTGGCCGATACCATGAGGCCATGATCGACTTCCGCCCTTTGGACGACGACCACCCTGCCCTCGCCGGATCCCGCCTTCTGGAGGCGCTCCGGTGCATGCTCGCGCATGGCATCGAAGAGAACGGGCTCGGCCTCACAAAGACCAAGGCACTGAACCGCAAGGTCGTGGGCTGGGCGGCAGAAGCGTTCGACTGGCCCGGCTACCGGCCAGAAGAGCTGCTGAAGGTCAGCAAGGTGCTGAACGAAGACGATGTGCTACCGGTGATGGCGATCCACGACCTCCTCATCGTCATGAAGCTCGGCCGCCACAGGAAGGATCGGCTCCTGATCACGCCGGAAGGACGCCGGCTCGCCGATCGGCCGGGCGCGCTCTTCACGGCCCTCACGCCCGCCTGGCTCTTCCGCTACAACCACGCGCGCCTCTCGCGCTTCGACGAGACCGCACCGGGTAACTGGGACGTCTTTCTCAACGTGATCAATGTCGAAGCCGAGAGCGCAATCAGCCGCCCAGCCCTGACGAAGATCCTCTACGGCCCCGCGGACCCTACGGTCGTGCTCGACCGGACCCATGCCGGCTACGAGACCTTCCTCTTCACCCATGTCCTGAGACCACTGAGCTGGCTCGGGCTGCTCGACGAGACGCGCGATGGTCCGGGCCTACTCGCCGAGCGCTTCTGCACGAAGTCGCCCCTCTGGCGGGCCTGCCTCACACTGCCGACCGACGGCGATGTGCGCGCACCAATTCTGAACTGAGCAGTCCTACCGCTCACGTCCCTTGCCCTGATCGCGCCCCCGCCGTGTGAACGCGCGCCGTGGCGACTCTCGCTCCCCCTGCTGTTCCCGCTTCGGCGTCCTCGATCCACCATCCCTCCCGCCTTCACGGGTCTCCGAATGGATTTGATCGCCCCGCGCCGCCTGCTCAAAAGCCTTCTGCAGCTTGCCCGGAGCTTCGGGCTTCTCGGAGATGGGACGGCGCTTGGCCATCGCCATCTCGAGGGCGAGCGGGTTTGTGTGCCGATGCATGGCCTTCGCTGGCGCCGCACGACGGCCCGGTGGGGCCATCTCAAGCCCGAGCGACGGCATCCGATGCTGACCGCCGCGCTGTCGCACCCGCGCCTCCTGCAGGAAGGATTTTTCGAGGGACCGCCGCTCGCGCGCCTCGGTCTCCTTCAGCGCCTGGCGCTTCCGTTCCATATCGAGCGACTGCATGGTCTGGCGCCGCTCGAGCTCGGCACGCACCCCCTCCTGCCGCTCGGCGATCGCACGCTGTTCCTCGAGATGAGCAGCCGCACGCCTGGCATCCTGATGGGCATGGAGCTTGTCCCGGAGATAGGCGACACCGCTGACGCGTGCGAGGAAGCCCGCGAGACCCGTCGGCCGGGCGGCCTCGCGCTGATCGCGAATGAGGGCGACCCGCCTGTCATAGCGCACGGCGTGGGCGGCCGTCTCGGCACGATGCGCCTCAGCCGCTTCTTGGCGTGCCGCTTCCTGCCGAGCCTTCAATGTCTCCGCCTCGCGCTCGAGCTCGGCGCGCCGCGTCTCCTGCCGTGCTTTCAGTGCGTCGAGCCGGTCGGCACGATCCTCGGCCCGCCGGTGTTCTTTGAGCGCCAGCCGGTGCCGGGCGGCGAGCGTCTTCGCTTCCTCGACCGTCGGCAGGTTTTCGGCGTCCCCCGCCTCGCCGAGGAAGGTCCGGATTGCCTGCGTGTTGGCGGCCTTGTCGTCGATGAGCTTAGGCAGCGCGTTCGTGTGACCGTAGATATCGACCAGTACGAAGGGTCGCTTGCCGTGTGCCAGCAGATAGCCGTGATGCTCGAGCGAGGCGAGGAAGCTCTGGGGCGTGTCCCGGCGGTGCCAGAGATCGGTGACCGTGGCGATCCGCTCCTCGCGCGAGATCCCGCTCTCCTCGATCTGCGCCTTCTCATAGAGCGAGAGCTGGCGATGGGTCTGGCGCTTGCGTTCCTCGAGCCGGTGATAGCCCGGGGCAAGCGCGATGCCATGCTCGCGCGCAAAGCTGCGCGTCACGCCCATCAGCTTGTCATGATCGAAGGCCATATGGATCGCCTTCATCTCCTGGAGATCGATCCGCGACCAGACGATATGGGCGTGCTCGCGGCCCTCCTTGATGTGGAACACGATGGCCCGCGGCTGCCCGCCGAGCCCGAGCGCCTCTTCGACCCGGTCGACATAGGCGGCATAGAGCTCTCGCGGCAGCGGGCCCTGGCGCTGATCGGGATTGACCGAGAGGCTGTAGAGATAGTTCCGGCATTTCGTCATGGCCGCGGCCTGCGCCTCCCATTCGGCGAAGGCGCCGTGTAGATCATCGGCGACGGCGCCCCTCAGATCCGCGATCTCGAGATACTCGTTGTCCTCGGCGTTCAGGAGATGCGTGGCGAGATCCCGGCCCGACCCGCGCTGGCTTGCGAAGGGGATCATGGCTTGCGGCCCATCAGGAGAAAGAGCGCCGAGCGGATCTCCGGCAGGGTGTTCCGGATCTCGGAGATGGCCACTTCGTCCGGATCGCGGGTCGCGATCGCCCGCAGGCTATCGGCCATGGCCTGGCATTCGCGCAGGATCGCGGCGAGCTTCGCGAGCTCCGCCGGTCGATGCCGCGTCCGACCGAAGACCGCTTCTGTAAGGAAAGCCCCGGTCGAGAGACCCGAGGCAGCGATCATCGCCTCGAGCTCCACACGCCGGGCCGCGGGCGGGCGCCACGAGATCGGCGCCGGCCGCTTACCGGGCACAGTCTCCCCAGCAGCGTCGTCGCCTCCAGGACGCCCTGCGTCGGTATCGGTATCGGTCGTGTCGTCGTCCATGGTCCTCCGAGTATGCGTGATGACAGTGCCCGGTCGCCTCGCAGGGACCTCGCGCGAGAGCGCGTCTGGGCCGAGGCGACAGGGCTCCGCCGTCCGGGGCATCGCCCCCCTTGCGCGCATCCGATCCGAGCGAGGGTTGGTCCGGTTTCCAAAGGGCGGGAGCGCCGCTTTGGTCGATGGGCGTTGGGAGAGCCGATATCTCCCGACCGGGTTCCAGGGACCGTGCCCTGGCCGATGGGGATCCAAGGGGAGCGCGGCAGCTCGCCTTGGCCCAAGCCGATGCGGGGAGCATCCGGTAGCGATGGAACGGCGATCCGTTCCCTCAGCCGCAACGGGCTCGATGCCCGGACGTAGTCTTCTGCGGCTGACAACGCCCTTAGCGCAGCCGGTCCCGCACGGGGCCGGCTTAGCTTAGGGCGTCCAAGGGGGTGTCAACGGGGG
>JBCCLX010000374.1:0-4740 GCA_039026635.1 Pseudomonadota bacterium | reverse complement strand
TGGTGGGGGGCGGGGTTAGAAGGCATGGGAACCATGCCGATTGTATCCTGCACCAGATCAGACGGTTCTTTCTTGATCCCTGCAGAATCCCCATATTCAGATCTGGGATAGAGGGAGAGACGCATGGCCGTGATCGCGACGTTGAAGCTCATCGCCGGGCTCGTCTTCGCTTACGTCGCCATGCAATCGATCTCCACCGCCCATCGAGAGCTTGCCGAGGAACGCCCCTGGCCTCAGCTCATCACAGCCGCCCTCGTCCTCGTCTCCGCCCCGGCGCTCGCCATGGGGCTCCTCCTCGCGCCGCTTGGGGGCGCCCTCTCAGCAATCCGGATCACGGCCTTCGGTGCGCTTGGCATCGCGCATCTCGCCATGGGCAGTCGCGGACCCGCGGAAGCGCGCGGCGCCGCCCAGCGCTTTGCGATCCTCGCCATGAGCACCCTCGCGATCCTCTTTCTCGGCCTTCTGCGATGAGCCATGCCCCGATGGCTCGCCCCATCGCGCGCGCGCGCAGTCCGCTAAGCTGGCTGGCGATGGCCAATCTAGCACTGCTCTTGGCGCTGCCGGTCGCCTGGACGGCGCCGCTTGCCCGCGCCGGTCTGCTCCCCTTCTTCGAAGGCAAGGCGGTGAGTGTGCTGAGCGGTCTCGAGGATCTGTGGGAGGCGGATTGGCTGCTTGCCGTCCTCGTCGCCCTCTTCGCCATCGTGATGCCCACGGCCAAGACTGCGGCCCTCGCCGCCGTGCACCTCGGCTGGCTCAGGCGCGCCGCCCTGCCGATGATCGAGCTTCTCGGCAAGCTCTCGATGGCCGAGGTCTTCCTGCTCGCCCTCTACATCGTCATCGTAAAGGGCACAGGCCTCGGCCATGTGGCGCCGGCCTGGGGGCTCTGGCTCTTCACGGCCTGTGTGCTCGCTCAGATGGCGATCTCCCATCTGACGGCACGCATCCTGGCCCGAGACGCCCGTGATGCTGAGCGGCCGATCGGCGATTGACTGGCGCGCCGCGCTCGCGCAAGCCAAGCCCATGGGCCTCATCATCCTCGTCACTGGGATTTTTGCTGGGCTGTTCGTCTTCATGACGACGGTCTACAGCCTCGGCCAAGCCATGCTCTCCGACGGTTGGATCCAACGCGCGCATCTTGCCTCGCTGCTCGTAACCCTCGTCGTGATGGGCGCGCTTTACGAAAAGCAGGTGCCGTTGGCCCGCGCCGTTGCCTTCCTCCTGTTCGCCATTGCTCTTTGGACTTTCTGGCTCGAGGAGCGTTGGTTCAAGATCTTCCCCGTGCTCACCCAGCTCTTCGCTCTCGCTCTGATCGCCGGCTTCGTGGCGCTATGAGTGGCGCTATGACCAAGCCCCTGTCACCGGCGGGCTGAGCGATGGCCAAAGCGCGCACCCGTTTTCTTTGTCGCGCCTGTGGCGCCGTCGCCCCGAAGTGGGCAGGTCAGTGTGAGGCCTGCGGGGCGTGGAACACCTTGGAGGAGGACCTGGGGCTCGGCGCTGTGGGACCCGCCGGGGGCAAGGCGCTCGGCACGGCGCGGGGACGGGGCATGGCACTCGCGCCGCTCGCGGCCAATGAGACCCCGCCGGAGCGGCTCGCCGCGGGCATGGGCGAGCTGGACCGCGTCCTCGGCGGCGGGCTTGTGGCGGGCTCGGCGGTCCTGGTCGGCGGCGATCCGGGGATCGGCAAATCGACGCTGCTCCTGCAGGCCACCGCCGCCTTTGCCGCGCGCCTCGGGAGGGGCCGGGCCGTCTATGTCTCGGGCGAGGAGGCGATGGCGCAGGTGCGGCTGCGCGCCGCCCGGCTGGGCCTCGCCGAGGCGCCCGTTCTGCTCGCGGCCGAGACGGGGCTGCGCGATATTCTGACGACACTCGACGCCGATCCCCCGGCGCTCGCGGTCATCGACTCGATCCAAACTCTTTGGCTCGACACCGTCGAGAGCGCACCCGGCTCCGTCGCCCAGCTGCGCGCCGCCGTCCATGAGCTCGTCGCCTTCGCCAAGCGCCGGGGCACCGCGGTCCTGCTCGTTGGTCATGTGACCAAGGAGGGCCAGATCGCCGGGCCCCGGACGGTCGAGCATATGGTCGACACGGTCCTCTATTTCGAAGGCGAGCGCGGCCATGAGTTTCGCATCCTGCGCGCGGTGAAGAACCGGTTTGGGCCAGCGGATGAGATCGGTGTCTTTCAGATGACAGGCTCCGGGCTGGCGGAGGTGCCAAACCCCTCGGCGCTCTTCCTCGGAGAACGCGGCCGGCCCGCACCTGGCACCGTGGTCTTCGCTGGGATCGAGGGCACGCGCCCGCTTCTCACCGAGTTTCAGGCGCTGGTCGCGCCGTCGAGCCTTGGCACGCCCCGGCGCACGGTCGTCGGCTGGGACAGTGGGCGGCTCGCCATGACATTGGCCGTGCTCGAAGCCCGAGCCGGCCTCTCGCTCGCCGGCCATGATGTCTACATGAATGTCGCCGGCGGCCTGCGCATCGGTGAGCCCGCGGCGGATCTTGCGGCGGCGGCCGCCCTCGTCACGGCGCTCACGGGCACGCCGTTGCCGCCCGAGACGGTGGTCTTCGGCGAGATCAGCCTCTCGGGTGCGCTCCGCCCAGTGTCCCAGACTGAGGCGCGGCTGCGCGAGGCCGCGAAGCTCGGTTTTGAAGCAGCGCTGCTTCCCAGTCTGGGAAGCCGTCCCAAAACCGGCGCTCAGGACACACCCGCGCGGGGCGTCGAGGGGATAAGGGTCAATCGCGTTGCGGATCTGGCCGGTTTTGTTACCACTCTGACCGGAGATCGAAGCGACGCGCCGTCGAGCCCAGATCGCTGAACGGCTGCGTCCGCTGGTACCATCCGCGGCCTGTGTGTCGAACGGCGGCGCTCTTTGGGGGAACAGCGAATGGAATTTACCATCGTCGACGGAGGCGTGGGCGGCATCGCGCTGATCTCCGGCGTCCTCGCCTATGCCCGTGGGCTCACGCGTGAGTTATTCGCCATTTTCGGCTGGGTAATCGCCGCGGGGCTCGCCTTCTACGGCGCGCCCTTCATCGAACCCTTGATCCGCGAGGCGCCGGTCGTCGGCCAGTTCCTCGCCTCTTCTTGCGTGATCTCGATGATCACAGCCTTCGTGCTGGTCGTAGCCTTTGCGCTGCTGGTGCTCTCGGTCTTCACACCGCTCGCCTCCTCCGTGGTGCTCGACAGCCCGCTCGCGCCCGTGGATCGCACGCTCGGCTTCGTCTTCGGAGTGGCGCGGGGGCTCGCCCTCGTGGCCGTCGGATACTTCCTCTACATCAACCTCGCCGGCGACCAGCAATGGGCGCCGCTGGAGAACGCGGCTTCAAAAGTGGTCTTCGACGACATCGTGCGGATCGTCCAAGAGCAGCTCCCCCAGGAGGTCCCGACCTGGTTCGGCGAGCGGATCGATGCGCTGATGAGCCCCTGCGGCGCCAGCGTCGACACGGCGCCGGCCGGTGGGGACGCTACGGGTGGTACTGGCAACGAGGGTGCAGGCACCACCGGTACCGCCAACTGAGGGGACCGGGAGGATGGGGGGCATGGCCGTGAAACGACGTGCCCCGGCGCCAACATCGCCTGCCCGCTTTGCCCAAGAATGCGCCAGGGGCCGATCATCGTGATGCCGTCCGTCCCCATCATCCTCCGTCGGATATGGCGACAGCGCCGACGCCTCGCGATTGTCGCCCTCCTCTGCGGTCTCTGCTGGGTGATCTCGGGGGGCGGTGGCGGGCCTCTCGGGCTCGTGGCAGTGATGACTGCCTGCGCCGCTGCGGCGGCGGCTTGGGTTGGTGTGATGCCCGCCTGGCGTGGAATAACGAGCGGGATGGCCATCGGCTTTCTGATCGTCATCAGCCTCGGCGCCGTCGGCCTGTCTCTGGGCTCGACCGGGACCGTTATCGCAGGCCTTGTTCTCGGCCTCGCACTGGGTGCCCTGCGCGCGCTGATCATGGTGTCGCTGCCGCTCGGCAAACTCTCACAATCGGTCTCGGGCCGCGGCGTCGTCCCCTTTCCACCCGAAAAAGCCCTCGCGCTCCTGACCAATGACGAGGGGCTTGGAGAGACGGCGTTCTGGCATCCCCACGTCCAGCGCATCGAGCGCGACCCAGCAACGCCTGGCCTGAGCAAGCTGATTTATGGCGACCCGGGCTGCGAGCCGCATAGCGAGGTCGAAGTGCGCCTTCTCGAGCGCCACCCCGGCGAGATGATCCGCGTCGCGGTCCGGGCACTTGGCGAGGATATGAAGGCGGTCGACGGCGGCGCCGTCACCGAAGCGACCTTCAGGGCCAGCCCCCATCCAGAAGGAGCGCTTGTCACCATCACGGAGCGCAACACGCTGCCGAGCGCGCTGATCCTTGGCATGTGGGTGGATGATGCGCCAGGCGATTACATCGACTTCTTCCGCGCCAACGCCGCGGGACAGCCCGACCCCTCCTTCGTCGCGGCCGACCACGCCTTCCTCAAGTTCTGGTCTTTCCCGACAGAGACCGACAGTGACGACGACGCCGGTGCCGACCGGCCCTGACCCTCGATCCTGCGGTACTCCAGCACCGGCTCGCCCCTCGTCGGCGGGCCCCGCGGATGGCAGCAGGGTCGGTATTGAGGGTTGATCCCACTGGGCGGTGGCCAGAGACCGCGTTCTTGCGCGACATCCTGATGACAGGCCGGGGCACCGCCGCTATATGGCTGTTGCGACGCAGCGCGATGCACGGAGCCCAGATGATGCCAGATGGCCCGCAGACCCTCGG
>JBCCLX010000373.1:0-4745 GCA_039026635.1 Pseudomonadota bacterium | reverse complement strand
GTCGCCGTCATGGTCGCGGCATCGGCAAGCTTCGCCACGCCGATCGGCTATCAGACCAATACGCTCGTCTATGCCGCCGGCGGCTACCGCTTCACCGATTACATGCGCCTCGGGGTGCCGATGAACCTGATGGTCGGCGCGGTCGCTTGTGCCGTTATCCCGTTCATCTGGCCTCTCTGAGGCCTGGCTCGAAGCATGAGTCGGATGCGTGACGCATGGCGCCCGCGCGCGTCATCTGCAAGATTGGTGGTGTCGGAAACGAGGAGGCAGCGGGCCCGATGACCTCGATGAGCGACACAGGCACCAAGCTCCGCCCGAAGGCAAAGACCAAGACCGAGCCGCCGAAGCTCTGGAAGGTCATGCTGCTCAACGACGACTTCACCCCCCGCTTCTTCGTGGTGAAGGTGCTGAAGGCGGTCTTTCGGATGGATGAGGGCCAGGCCCATGGCGTGATGATGACGGCGCATCGTCGCGGCGTCTGTGTGGTGGCGGTGTTCACCAAGGACATCGCCGAGACGAAAGCGGAGAAGGCGACTGACATGGGCCGTCGTGAGGGCTACCCTCTGACCTTCACGACGGAGCAGGAGTGAGGGCCCAAACGAAAAGGGGGCCCGAAGGACCCCCCGAAGCGTGTTTTTCGGAAGTGCTCAAACGCTACGGCGCCGCCCCACGAAGGCCAGCCCCGCGAGACCGGCGAGCAGGAAGGGCGCGGCCGCTGGCAGCGGAACCGGCGCGACGACCGATGGCGTGTCGAAGACCGGCGACGAGATGTCCGTCGCGCTAATGTTGGCCCAGTTGCCGGACGCCACGAAGGACACGGTCGACGGCATATACTCCGGACCAGGACTGCCCCCAGTGTCGCCATTGTCGACGAGCCGGAAGATCAGGGCGATGTTGTAGAAGTCCTGTGTCGCCGAGGCGACTGAGATTTCGTTGGTCACCACCTGATCCAGCGTGAACGTCCCCACACCGACGGGCTGCGTGCCCGCGGGGCCAGGGCCATCGGGATCGATAGTCCCAAGGTTGAGCTGGAAGCTCGGCAGCGTGGGCTGGCCGCCGAGCCCGACACCCGCGATGAGATCGAAGGTCGGGATCGGGTCCGAGATGGCGCCGAACGTCCCACTCTGACCCACCGGGCTCGTGAACGAAATCCGCACCCGATCGCCGGTGTCGATCCCATCAGGCGCACCCAGAGCGCTGCCGTCGAGGGTGCGCACCTCGAAGTTGGCCAAGTATTCGAAGCTCCCATCAGCGAGCGGCACCGCTTTCGCTGCGGTTGTGGCCACTACTGTAGATAGAGTGAGCGTCGCTGCAGACAGCAGAAGGCGCGACATCGTCATTCGATAGTCCCCCAGAGGATTAGTCGTTATCCACACTGTGGGTCTCACAAGGCAAGGAGGCCGTCAAAAACTTTCTGAATACTTAATCTCATAGGGTGTTAACTACTGCCGGTACTCGCTCTATGCGTGTGCGTTCTGTATCAATCTGATCCGCCCGATGCGATTTTGTCGCAGTGTCACCGCATTTGGCCACGATCGCCTTCATCTGCCTCCAGGCGTCGCGGCCTGCTGCCGACGAGGGAGTCGTCAAGCCAGCACCCCCGATGCTTGTCCCACCTCCGGCGGCGACCTATAAGCGCGATCCAGATCGAAGGGTGACGGCGGAGGACGCGATGGCCGGGCATTCGAAATGGGCCAATATCCAGCACCGGAAGGGTCGGCAGGACGCCGCGCGTTCCAAGCTTTTCTCTAAGCTCGCCAAGGAGATCACGGTGGCCGCCAAGATGGGCGACCCGGATCCCGACAAGAACCCGCGCCTGCGCCTGGCCGTCAAAGAGGCGAAATCGAACTCTGTCCCCAAGGATGTGATCGATCGCGCCATTAAAAAGAGCCAGGGCGGCGACGCGGAGAACTATGACGAGATCCGCTACGAAGGCTATGGTCCGGGCGGTGTTGCGATGATCGTTGAGGTCATGACCGACAATCGAAATCGCACGGCTGGCAATGTGCGCTCTTACTTTTCGAAGAACGGTGGCAACATGGCGGAGACCGGGGCCGTCAGCTTCATGTTCGATCGCATGGGCCAGATCCTCTACGCCACTCAGGCGGGCGAGCCGGATGACGTGCTTGAAGCGGCCATCGAAGCGGGGGCCGACGATGTGGAGAGCTCGGAGGACGGGCATCTGATCTGGACCTCGATGGACGATCTCAACGAGGTCTCGACCGCGCTCGAAGAAGCGCTCGGGGAGGCGGAGAGCACCAAGCTCGTCTGGAAGCCTCAGACGCTGACGGAGGTCAACGAGGACCAAGGTGCGACGCTCTTCAAACTGATCGCCGCCCTTGAGGACGACGATGACGTGCAGAACGTCACCGCCAATTTCGACATGACCGATGAGGTGATGGCCAAGCTCGCCGGCTGAGCCTGCGCGCGCCGACACCAACGCCCCCGCCATCCCTTTCTCCGCGGCCAAGGATCGCACGATGCCCGTTACCCCGGCCGAGAAGCTCGCCGCCCTCGTCGGCCCCCGGGCTGGTCCTGTTGCCTGCGCCTGGCTGGGCCTCGCCGATGCAACCGGGGCGGAGATCGCGGGGCTGGCAGGCTTTCGTTTAGCCGTGGTCGACACGGAGCATGGGTTGGCAGGCCCTGCTGCTCTGCCGGATATCCTGCGCGCTTTCGCACTCCATGGCGGTGCTGCGATGGTGCGCCTTGGCAGCGCGGATGAGGGGGCCGTCAAGCGTGCGCTGGATGCGGGGGCAGCCGGCATCCTGTTTCCCCAAGTCGAAACGGTGGAGGCGGCCCGCGCTGTGGTGGCGGCGAGCCTCTATCCACCGGCCGGGCGGCGCGGATCGGCCGTGAGCGTGGTGCGTGCGGCGGGATTCGGCGCGCAGTCGGACTATCAGGCAAACTGGAACACCCGCTGTCTTACGGGCGTTCAGATCGAAAGCCGGGCGGGTCTGAGCGCTGCTGAGGGGATCGCGGCGGTTCCGGGCGTCGATTTGCTGTTCTTCGGACCCTTCGACTATGCGAGCGATGCCGGGCTCGATCCGGTGGCGGACGCGGCCGAGCTAGCCCATGTGTTCGATGAGATCGTCGCCGCGGCCCGCGCCTCGGAGAAGATCGCCGGCGCCTTCCCTTGGCCGGGCGCGGATCCGGCGGCGCTGGCGGCTCAGGGTGCGGCTGTGATTGCCTGTGGGTCTGACATCCGGCTTCTGGTCGATGGTTTCACTGCCGCGCGCGCGGCTTTCGAGGATGCAGTGTCATGAGCAAACCCGGCAGCCATCCGATGGACCCGCGTGGGCTGATCAGCGAGGCCTATCGGATCGAGGGGATCGGGCCCGAGGATTGCCGCTCGATCTTTTTCGATTGGGCCATGGGTCTGGCGCCCGGGGTCGATCCTGGGGAGGCGGCGGCGGCCCTGCGCGCTCATCATGAGGCCGATGCGCCGGGCCATCCGATGACGGTCCTGCTCGACCAAGCCATCGCGCGCGGGTCGGCAGGGCCGGACCGAAAGGCGCGCCCCTCCGCCCGTCGCCGGAACCGCGCAGGCGGCGCGGAAGTCTGACGCTAGGGAGGCGGCGCTAGGATTGGCCCAGGGCCTGGCGCAGAGTTCGGCCTTGGGGAGCACCGCCTGGATCAGCTCTCCCCCGCGAGATCGCGACCCATGAAGGCTTCGAGATCGCCCTGCGCCCAGCGCTCTGCCGCGGCGAGGGCGAGGCCGATGTGCAGCTTAGCATGCAGAGCGGCGAGCGGGATGTCGCCTGCGGGCAGCGCACCGGCCCCGGCCAACCAATGCCCCGCCGCATAGGCGCCCGCGCCTGACGGTCCTGCCGGGACCTGGCTCGCGGCCACGACGACCCCGCCCGAGCCCCGCACGGCCGCGATCGTCTCGCCCACGGGCCCAGCAAGGGCAGGGGCAAGACTGCCGGCGCCGAAGCCTGCGATGATCAAGCCACCGAGCCGCCCATCGCGCAGAAAAGGCGCCACAAGGCCCCGGAGCGCGGCCCTGGTCACCTCCGGGGTCTCAGGCTGCGGTGTGAAGACCAGGACGGCGCGTTCTCCGAGATGCGGGGCGAGACGGGCAAGGCGCTCGCGCAGGCCAGCATGGTCCGCGGCCGGCAGGGCGGGCGCGAGCGTGGCCTCGTTGGGGCAGGCGAAGGCTGCATCGGCCTTGGTGTGGACTTTGGCCACACGCGTCGCTGGCAGCAGAGCGCCGGCGAAGACGACCAGCGGTGCTGTCTGCGCGCGTCCCGCCGCCTCGATGGCAGCGCTTATGTTGGCAGTCGCATCCGTGCCGGCCGCCAGCGCCTCACCCTCAAAGAGCGGCCGCTGCGACCCGGTGAGCACCAGCGGCATCGCCAGCCGCGCGGCTGGAGCGCCGGTGTGGTCGAGATCGGTGAGCAAGAAGCTGAGGGCAGCGGCTGTGGAAGCCAGGGTGTCGGTGCCATGGAGCAGGACGCAGCCTTCCGCTCCCTGCTCGGCCGCCGTCAGCACCCGGTCCGCCAATCTCCCCCAATCCGCCGGACCCATGGCAGAGCTGTCGAGGGCGGGATCGAGCCAATCCCAGACATGACCTGCTGCCGCCGGCAGGGCGGGCACGAGCGCCGCCTCCCAGAGCGCACGGAAAGCGGCGGAGGGCAGGGGGGCCAGGGGCGTGCCGGCGCAGCCGATCGTCCCCCCAGCGTAGATCAGTCGCAGGGGCATGGATGCAGTTTCCTATGGCGAACAGTCTCTGTCGCGATACTTTC
>JBCCLX010000372.1:0-4753 GCA_039026635.1 Pseudomonadota bacterium | reverse complement strand
GAACAAGGGCATCGTGCTCAACGAGCCCTCGGTGGTCGCGTATCAGACGATCCAGGGGAAGAAAGAGGTCAAGGCCGTCGGTGAGGATGCCAAGCTGATGCTCGGCCGCACGCCCGGTTCGATCCAAGCGATCCGGCCCATGCGCGACGGCGTGATCGCGGACTTCGAAGTCGCCGAAGAGATGATCAAGCACTTCATCCGTAAAGTGCAGCCGAAGACCTTTCTCTCGAAGCCCAAGATCGTCGTTTGCGTGCCCTATGGCGCGACGGCTGTGGAGGAAAAGGCGATCGAGACCTCGGTCATGCAGGCCGGCGCACGCAAAGCCTTTCTGATCGCCGAGCCCATCGCCGCCGCCATTGGCGCGGGGCTCCCGATCACCGAGCCGACGGGAAGCATGATCGTCGATATCGGCGGGGGCACGACCGAGGTTGCTGTCCTCTCGCTCTCGGACATCGTCTACGCGCGTTCGGTACGCACGGGCGGGGACAAGATGGACGAGGCGATCATCAGCCATCTGCGCCGCCAGCATAACATGCTGATCGGCGACGCGACAGCCGAGCGGATCAAGAAGGACATCGGGACCGCCCGCATGCCCGCCGATGGCGTGGGCAAGACCATGATCATCCGCGGGCGCGACCTGCTGAACGGCGTACCCAAAGAGCAGGAAATCACCCAAGCCCAGATCGCCGAGAGCCTATCCGAGCCGGTGCAGCAGATCGTCGAGGCGGTGATGGTCGCGCTTGAGGCCACACCGCCGGATCTGGCCGCCGATATCGTCGATAATGGCGTCATGCTCGCCGGCGGCGGGGCGCTGCTCGGCAGCCTCGATATCGCGCTGCGCGAACAGACGGGCCTTGCCATCTCCATCGCCGAAGAGCCGCTCCATTGTGTGGCACTCGGCACCGGCCGCGCCTTGGAGCATCTCGACAGGCTAGGCCACGTGATGAAAATCTCAGTCTAGTATAGGCTGCGATACCGGCCGGATGTCGGGCGGTGCGCTATAGCGAGGCAGCGCAAAGCGGTACCGTGGGGGCCCGTGGCGGGACGAGCACAGGAAACTGGCGATCTTGAGCGGCGCGTGCGCGCGGTGCTTCTGGGCATCGTCGTCGTGATCTGCCTCGTGCTGATCGGGCTCTGGCGCTCTGACAATCCGCGGCTGACGCAGGTGCGCTTGGCGCTGGCGGACACGGTCTCGCCAAGCTTCGGGTTCATCGCCGAGCCGATCGCCTATGCCAATGAAATCCTGCGCGACTATCGCGCGCTGATCGATGTCTATGACCAGAACCGCGCGCTGCGCGAGGAGATCGACCGGCTTCAGGTCTGGCGCTCCACGGCGCGCGCCCTTGAGGAGGAGAACGCCCGGCTGCGCGCGCTGATGAATGTGCGCCCTGCGCCGCGGCTCGGCTTCGTCACGGGCGATGTGATCGCCGACTCAGGCGGACCGTTCTCCGAAAGTGCGCTTGTGAACGTCGGCCAACGCGATGGCGTGGTCGATGGATCCGCCGCCGTCGATGGCTCCGGCCTCGTGGGCCGCGTCGTGGGCGTTGGCGAGCGCGCTGCCCGCGTCATGTTCGTGACCGATTTCTCCTCCCGCGTGCCCGTCATCATCGAGCCCTCGGGCCAGCGCGCGATCCTCTCGGGCGATGCCACACGGGCGCCGGTGCTCGAGTTCTTGGGCGCGCCGGACCGCGTGAACCCCGGTGATACGGTGCGCACCTCAGGCGACGGTGGCGTCTTCCCGCCTCATCTGCCCGTCGGCACCGTCGTGCGCACAGATCGCACTTGGCGCGCTCTGCTCTCGGCCGATTTCCAACGTCTCGAGTTCGTCCGCCTCCTGCGCTACAACCCCAACACGGCGATTGACCGCCCAGGCGGGATCGTCGGCCCGGATCGTCGGCCCTTCGCCGAGCAGCCGGCCACGGGCGCCGGACCGGCGCCCCCCCTCGCCGAGACCGAAAGGGAGACGCGCGGATGAGCACGCTGCTGCCGCGCAGGCGTGATCTTTGGAGCATGACCCTGCTCGTCACCCTCGCACTCCTGGCCGTTGCCATCGAGACCGCGCCGGTGGGCCTTCATCCTCGCGCCCTGCCCTCGCCCGATATCGTGGCCGTGCTCATCGCTGTGCTCGCCGTTCGGCGACCACGCGCCCTCGCCGTCCCCCTCGTCTTCGCGCTCGGCCTGTTTCGTGACCTGCTGGGGGATGGTCCGGTGGGGGCTGGCACCCTCTCTCTCGTGCTTTTGGCGGAGGGGCTGCGCCAGGCCGCCAGCACGCTTGCCCGTGGCTCGCTCCTGCGCGAAGGGCTGGTGGTGGCCGGCGCTCTCGCCGCGATGTTTCTGCTTCAGTACCTGATCACGCTGATCATCTTCAGCCAGCCGCCCTATGTGATGGCGGTCGTGCGGCAGTGGGTGCTCACCGTGGCGACCTGGCCGCTCGTCCTCATCATGCTGCGCTGGGGTCTTGGCTTGCGCGCGGAGGCGACGGACCCGGACCGAGGCCTCGGCGCGTTGAAAGGCCTCGGCAATGGCTGATCTGCGCGATCAGGGCGAGGGGGCCGCGAAGGCGGCGGCGCGGACCGTCAGCCGACGGGGCCTTATCCTGCTTGGCGCACAGCTCGCGGTTGCCGGAGGGCTCGTCTGGCGTATGCGCCAGTTGCAGATTGAGGAGGCGGAGCATTATCGCACCCTCGCCGAGGAGAACCGGATCAACCTCCGCCTCATCGCCCCCGCCCGCGCCGAGATCTTCGATCGCAATGGGATCCCGCTCGCGATCAACCGGCAGAACTATCGCATCGTGATGATCCGGGAGCAGGCGGGCGATGTGGATGAAACGCTGGACCGTCTCGGCCTGATCATTGATCTGCCGGAGCATCAGCGCCGCCGCGTGCTCAAGGACATGAGCCAAAAGCCCGGCTTCGTGCCCGTCCCCGTGGCCGATTACCTGAGCTGGCAGGCCTTCGCGGCCGTGAATGCCAATGCGCCGGCATTGCCGGGCGTCCTGCCGGAGGTCGGGCTCTCCCGCCATTACCCGCAAGGGCCGGAGACAGCGCATGTCGTCGGCTATGTCGGGCGCGTGACCGAGCGCGACCTCGACGATCCCACCGACCGCGATCCGATCCTGCAGGTGCCCGAGTTCCAGATCGGCAAAGACGGGCTGGAGCGCGCCGCGGAACGGGAGCTGCGCGGCTCCGCCGGCAACACGCGCATCGAGGTCAATGCGCTTGGGCGCGTGATCCGGGAGATCGACCGTGAGCCGGGCCTGGCCAGCGGCGATCTTCAGCTCACCCTGGACCTCGACCTGCAGCGCTATGTCCACGCCCGCCTCGGCGCCGAGAGCGCGGCCGTCACGGTGATGGATTGTCAGACCGGCGATTTGCTGGCGCTCGGCTCTAACCCGACCTTCGAGCCCAACCTCTTTGTCACAGGCATCAGCCACGCGGATTACAAGGCCTATCTCGACGACGACCACCGCCCGCTGCACAATAAATGGGCAAGCGGGATGTATCCACCGGGCTCAACCTTCAAGATGGTGGTCGCCTTGGCAGCCATGGAGGCGGGCGTCATCAGCACCAGCGAGACGGTCTTCTGCAATGGCGCGACGAAGCTCGGCAACCGCCGGTTTCACTGCTGGCGCCGGGGCGGGCATGGCCATGTCTCGATGATCGACAGCCTCGCGGAGTCCTGCGACGTCTATTACTACGAGATCGCCAAGCGCGCCGGGATCGCGCGTATCGCCGAGATGGCCGAGCGCCTTGGCCTTGGCATCGCCCATGATCTGCCAAATCCCGCGGTCCGCGCCGGGCTGATCCCCACCATGGACTGGAAGCGTGAGGCCAAGGGCGAGAGCTGGCAGGTGGGCGACACCTTTAACTCCGGCATCGGTCAGGGTTTCGTGCTCGCCACACCGCTGCAGCTCGCGGTCATGACGGCGCGTATCGCCACCGGCCGCGCCATCGAGCCACGCCTTGTCCGCTCCCGCGGGGGGATCGCCGTTCAGGTACCCGAAGCGCCCTCCCTCGGGCTCTCGGAGCATGCGCTGCGCTTTGTGCGCGAGGGGATGTATGAAACCGTAAATGGGAGCAACGGCACGGCACGGCGATCCCGCATCCGCGATGAAGCCTTCACAATGGCGGGCAAGACCGGGACGAGCCAAGTGCGCAACATCACCGCGGCAGAGCGGGCGCGCGGCGTCTTTCGCAACGAGGACCTGCCCTGGCATCGTCGCGACCACGCGCTCTTCGTCGGCTACGCACCGCTGGACAACCCGCGCTATGCCATCTCGGTTGTGGTCGAACATGGCGGGGGCGGCTCGAAAGCGGCCGCGCCCGTGGCGCGGGACATCCTGATGTATGCCCACTACGGGCCCGAGCCGCCGCGCGACGCCTATGCTCCGGGCGAAGCGCCGGAACGTCCGATCCTGCCGCCAACGCCGCGGCCCGATCCCCCCGCCACCGGCGCCGATACAGGGGCCAGGCTGGCCGGTTAAGGCCGTCTTGCAGAACTGCCACCCCCGAGGAGGGGGAGGCTTTATTAACCATGGAGGATATTATGATCAAAAAATTGACCCTTGCTGCTGGCGTATCTGTTCTCGCCGCATCTGCAGCTTTCGCTGGCGGCCACTGTAATGGTGCTGGCGTTGCATCCCTTTCTGCTGCGTTCCCCGCTGTTGAGGCCGTTCAGGACCAAATGGAAGCCTGCGGCGCGACAACCGAGCGTGACCAAGAGCACAAAGACAAAATCAACCCCGCTTTGGCCG
>JBCCLX010000371.1:0-4758 GCA_039026635.1 Pseudomonadota bacterium | reverse complement strand
GAGCCGCTCGATCGGCCAGAGACGCTGGAGGGGATCACCTACAAGCTGAAATGGCCCGACAGCCCGCATGCGATGTACATCACCATGAACGATGTGATCCTGAGCGGGCGGCGGCGTCCTTTTGAGATCTTCATCAACTCCAAGAATATGGAGCATTATGCCTGGACGCTGGCACTCACGCGCATGATCTCGGCGGTGTTCCGGCGCGGGGGCGATGTGTCCTTCGTGGTCGAGGAGCTCAAGGCGGTGTTCGACCCGCGCGGGGGGGCCTGGATGAAGGGGCGCTATGTCCCCTCGATCCTCGCCGCCATCGGCGATGTGATCGACCGGCATCTGGTGGAGATCGGCTTTATCGAGGCCCATGGTGCGGGGCTGCGGGCGGATCCCGTGGCCGCCGCTCTCGAACATGCTGCCAGTGGCGACAGTGCGGCGCCGGCGGCCTGCCCGAACTGCGGCAGCTTCAATCTTGCCATGCGCGAGGGCTGCGAGGTTTGCCTCGACTGCGGCTTCTCGAAATGCAGCTGACGGGCGGGTGGTTGAGGCCGATTGGATCGCGCGAGGCGCGCGCCGCTCACGGCTCGCCGCGCGTGCGCAGGTGGAACTCGATGGTGCGCTCGGCAGTCAGCCGCAGCCAGCAGTCCGCAGCAGCAATCGTGCGCATCGAACCCGGGTCCCACTCCGCATAGGCATGGTCGCATTCCGCATCGCGCCAGGCGATCCAGGCGCGTTGGGCGGTCTGCAGGGTCTGGGCGGCGGAGGCCACGGTCTGGGTGTAGCTGGTGTTCTTGGCATCCTTGTTCCGCGCCTTGGCGACGAGCATGGGCCAATCGGCATTGAGCAGCACGTCCCAGCCGGCCGCCTCGCGCTTCATGCAACCGCTCATCCCGATGGTCGTCAGGCCCTCTGGCCCCCTCATGCACGGCTGGGAGACGCGGCCGATACAGGCGTTGGCCACCTTTCGGATCAGGTCGGAGTTGTCTGGGACGGCGGTTGCGTCGAGGCAGGCCAGCAGCGTGATCGCATCCTTCTGGGCGATGTCATTAGCGCGCGCGAACGGCACGCTGAGAAGGAGCGCCAGGGCCGCGAGCGCCAGGGAGCCTGACAGGCCGATGGTCTGCGTGTGGCGCCTGCGCATCCGATCCCCTCCGCCCAAAAGATGCGATGACATTAAGGAAAAGTTATCGGATTCTCGATATCAGGTCGACGCGTCAGCGGGTCGATAGCGTTATTGTGCGCTTTGCTGTAGACATCGGTCGGGCGGATCCCGGACCGAGGACGGCATGGAGGGACCGGTGAAGTTCGAGGACATCGACATCACCAAAGCGCCGCCCTTGCAGCGGCTTGAGGCTGTAAATGACCTCTATGACATTACTTTCACCGTCGACGGGCTCGCGGCGGTCGAGGTCCCTTTTGCGCTGCTCGACAGCCTGCCGCTCGTCGGCGCCGAGCGCGGGGATGGCCCGCGGCTCACCGCGCTTTTGACCACGATCCGGCGCACCGGGTTTCGGCCACGGGATCCGATCATCTGCCGGATCGGGATGAAGGGGCGTTGGGTGATCGTGGACGGCGGGCACCGGGTCACGGCGGCGCGGATTGTCGGACGCAGCTTTTGGTCCTGGCTCTTCGGGCGGCGGGTCGAACGGCTTTACTTCCTGCTCTTCACCACGCCGGACAGCTGGTGCAAGCTGCGCCCGCCGCGGGGCCCAGGCGCGGCTCCCAGCGGGCCGCCGGCCCCGGGCGAGAGCGCTCAGGGCTAGCGCTTCATCCAATCCGATCGGCGACACGCCCCATGGGGCACCCCCCCGCTCGACTGGGCAATGGAGAGCCGCCGTCTATGGAGCGCCCGGTCAAGCCGGGCGGTGGTGGTCCCGGCCGATCCCCTCAAACCGGAGCCTGCACAAGGGTCAACTGCCATCGAGGGGCGCGTCGGCCGAAGGGGTGCGCAGGGGCGGTGCGGGCTCGCCGTCACTGGCGGTGTCACCGCCGGGCTGCGCCGGTGGGTTTGGCGCCCGCCCGCCTTCCGAGCGGATATGCACAGGCGGGGTCACGCCGCCTGCCTTCGCCTCGCCCATCCAAACTGTCATATGCGGGAAGGGGATCTCGATGCCGGCCGCATCGCAGGCGGCTTTGAGCAGCTCGTTGTACTGCCGCCCGATCCCCCATTGTGCGCCCGGCAGCGTCTTGATCCGGGCACGCAGAACGACGGCGCTGTCGCCCAGGCTCTGAACGCCGAACCATTCGAGATCGCCCACGATCTTGCCGCGTGCCGCTGGGTCACTGCGCAACGTCTCGAAGCACTCGATCATGATCCGTTTGCCGTCCTCGGTGTTCTCCCGATAGGCGATGCCGAGATCGGCCACGTGATAGGCAAAGCCGCGCATGTAGTTCGACACCATGTCGACCGAGGAGAATGGGATGACATGGAAGGTGCCGTCGAGATCGCGCAGTGAGACGGAGCGCACCGTCAGCTTCTCCACCGTGCCCGTGATGCCCCCCACGGTGATCACATCGCCCACGTTGCAGGCGTTCTCGAACTGGATGAAGACGCCGGTGATGATGTCCTGCACCAGCTTCTGGGCGCCGAAGCCGATGGCGAGCCCGAAGACGCCGGCCGAGGCAATGAGCGGCGCAATGTCGATCCCAATCTCGGAGAGCGAGAACATCAGGCTGATGGTCGCGATGGCGATGGTGGCAGCGTTTCTCATTAGCGAGAGCAGCGTTTGCTCGCGCGAGGTGACGACCCGATAACCCCGCGGCGTGAGCCGATAGTCGACCCAGCTGGAGAGCGCGAGCCAGGCGGTGAAGGCGGCCAGGATGATCAGCGCGACGCTGATCGCCGTCGCCGCCGCATCGCCGCCCACGGCCGCGTTGAGCCAGGCCGTGATGTCGAAGAGGCCCACGACATTGGCGGCGGTGCTGAGGACGACCAGGAAGACGATGAAGCGCACGGCCGAGAGGAAGGCGGGCACGAAGGTGTTCAGCCGGCGCTCGAGAAGCGGCAGCTTATCGTTCAAGCCCTTCGGCAGGCGCACGCCATGATCGCCCGCGCGCGTGAGAGCGTCGACCGCCACGGCGCCCAGTGCCACCGCTCCGATCACCTTGAGCGTGTCGATCACCACATCCCCGACGCGCCCTGTGTCCCCCACAGCGAGAACGAAGAGGAGGCCCAGATAGGCGATGATCGCATAGGCGAGATACTGGGCGGCGAAGGCGAGGGCGGAGAAGGTGACGTCCCCGCCGGACTCGTCGCGCTTGCGCCGAAAATAGTCCCGCGGCCCGTTGCGATTGATCAGCACCACGACCATCGCGAGCAGGAAGAAGATCACATAGATCAGCACGCCTGTGGCCCGCGCGGTGAAGATGTTGACCACCTCTTGGACGAGCGGCACCACCAGCATCAGCCCATAGCCGAGGATGCTGACGAGCAGATTGGTCCAGACGTTCCAGTAGCTCGCCTCCCGGTCGGACAGGGGCAGGGGCCGCAGGCGCCCCGCCGAGGGGGCGATCAGCGCGCGGACGACCACCTTGATAAGCTCGACCGCCAGAAAGGCGTTGAGGAAGAGTGCCCGATGCACCGTGATCTCGCCGGTCGTGCCCATAGCGGTGAGTCCGATGAGGTATCCCGTCAGCCAAGAGAGGCCGACCACCAGCACATCGATTAGGGCGGAGGCAATCACCACAATGGCGCTGCGCGCAAAGCCGCCACCCGCTGCATAGCTGCCGAGGGCATGCCAGATGGGACGGGCCAGGGAGCGCAGGGCGATGAAGGTGGCAATGGTCGCGACGGCCGTGAGCGCGATCTCCTCGAAGACGGTGACGACCTCTGCCAAATCGGCGTTTTTGAAGCCGCCGAGCCGGCGCTGCGTGGCGGCCAGACCGCGGGTGAAATCGAGGACGGTGTCGAAGAGTTCCTCCGCCCCCTCCCGGGTGGCATCGGCCACGCGTCGACCGAGCGAGAGGCGGGGCGGCGGCCCCCCGTCGGCGGAGGCGGCGATGGCAGCGCCAGCGGCCGTTTCACCCTCCGTCGCCGCGGCCTCTCCGTCGCCTGTCGTAGCCTCGTCGTCTGCCCCCGGCGCCGACGCCGCAGCCGCGCCGTCCGCCTCCTCCAGCGTGGCGAGTGCTTCGAGCAGGCGGTCCCGCGCCTCAGGGTCTTCGAGGACGCGGCGCAGGCGCTCGACGGCCCCCGCCTCCCCGTTCCCTGCTGCCCCAGAGACAGCCGCTGCCGCGCGCTCTCGCGTGCCCCCGGCGGGGGCTGTGGTCGGCACGGCTGGGGTGGCCGCTGCGCCGCCTGTTTCGACCCGGCGGTTGTTGGCCTGCGCTGGTGATGGGTTGCCCCCGCCCGGCGCCGGCGCCCCCTCGGGCCGCGCATCATCCGGGGTTGCGATCGGTCCCTCAATCACGCCGAGCAGAGGCGCATCGGCCGCGTCGGACGGCGCCGGGGCCTCCTGCGCGAACGCGGGGAGGATCAGCGCTGCCAAGCACAGGAGGGCCGCGATCAGCAGGCTCGCGAGGAGCGGCTGTGCCTGACGCGTCATCGAGGGCCCTCCGTAACAGGGATGCGGTGAGAGATTGCCCCCGGGCGCAATCCCGCGGCCATCGCGATTGCTAAGCCATAGGCCCGATTTCATGCTATCACCGCGACGCCTTGGGGGCGTATCGCGGATGCGCCGCGGAAAGCAAATCGGGGACGTCATGGAAGACCTTTTTGGCTCCGGCCTGATCACGGGAAGCACTGTGCTGGCCGTTGTCGCAATCCTG